>CAXBEC010000395.1:0-3767 GCA_963974145.1 uncultured Alphaproteobacteria bacterium
ACAAGCTTGTAGATTTTCTCCCGGATCGGCGCACGGATTTTCTCCCACTCTTCCTGGGTTATGGCCAGGTAGAGTTCGTGGAACTGATCCTCCATGTCCAGCTGTTCCGCCTTGCTGCGCAACAGGAAGGGGTCGAGGCTGTGCATGCTCTCAAACAGTTTGAGAACCGGCATGTCCTTGTTGATTCGTGCAATGAGTTCCCGCGACCCGTCGCCCTGGGCTATTTTCTGCGCCAGCGCGGTCACGAAATGCTTGTCATTGAGATTGATCGATTCGCCGCCGTCATAAACGTTTTCGAAATCATAGGGAAAATAGACCAGGGTCGAGACGGTCACCTTGACGGCGTCTGCCGGTCCGTTGCTTTCGTAGCGCTTCAGAATGACCGATTTGTTGAGGATGTCGTTTTTGAACAGCCGTCCGACAGGGTCGTCATCCGCAATGGCAGCGAGTATCAGCGGAACAGCTTTCAATATCGTTAATATTCGTTCACACATTCGTCGAATGCAAGAAGCGTTTACCATGCTTGATCACGCGTCCGGCGGGGCAGCGCGTTTTGAACCAAGAGGCGATCTGGAGCGGGTGAAGGGAGTCGAACCCTCGTCGTAAGCTTGGGAAGCTTCTGCTCTACCGTTGAGCTACACCCGCGTCGCGATAACGGGACTTATAGGCCAAGGATTCATATTCCGGCAAGCACCTCGGCGATGCGCGCGGCGCCGGTTCTTATTTCCGCTTCCGGGACGCCGGCATAACCCAGAAGCAGCCCCCGCCGGTTCGGCGTGCCGGCGTAATAGGTCGATAGCGGTGGCGCAATGAAACCGGCCGCCGCGATGCGCTGCGAAACCAGCGCGTCGTCGCAATCGTCAGGCAATAGCCCCACCAGATGCATGCCGGTGTCATGCGGCGCCAGATCCAGCAATCCCGATGGAAAAGAATCGAGCATGATCGCCTGGCGCTCCGCATACAGCGCGCGCATCCGCCTGATATGCGCGGTCAGGTATCCTTCGGCAATAAAATCCGCCAGCGCCGCCTGTGGCACAGTAGAAGGATGCGAATCGAGCAAGGTCCGTATCGCGCGAAAGGCGCGGACCAGCGGCTTGGGCACAACGATGTAACCAATGCGCAGCCCCGGAAACATGACCTTGCTGAACGATCCGGCATACAGAATGCGGCCATCCTCATCCAGCCCCTGCATCGCCGCGAGCGGCCGTCCCGCATAACGGTATTCGCTGTCGTAATCGTCTTCCAGGATGAAGGCGTTTGCCGACGCCGCCCAGTCCAGCAGATCCAGCCGCCGGCGCAGCGTCATTGTCACGCCGAGCGGGTATTGATGCGACGGTGAAACGAACGCCATCCGGGCACCGGAAGACATCTCGCGGCCTCGCGCCACGACGATACCTTCCGCATCGACGGGTACCGGCACCGGCACGGCGCCGGCCGCAATCAGGGCCCCGTTTGCGCCGCCGAATCCGGGCTCCTCCATCCAGACTTCGTCACCCGGCTCCAGCAGGGCCCGCGCCGCGAGGTCAACCACCTGCTGGGCGCCGGAAACGATCAGTATCTGGTCCGGATCGCAGGAAACCGCCCGCGCGGCACCAAGATACTGCGCCAGCGCCTCCCGCAGCGGCCGATAACCTGACGGATCGCCCCCGACAAGGAACGATCGTGGCGGATTTCGCCAACGGCGCGCCAGCAGCCGGGCCCAGTCATCGAACGGAAACGTCGCGAGCTCCGGCAATCCCGGTGAGAAAGGCAGCGGGGGCCGACCGCCCGCTTCATGCAGGACTGCCAGTGCCGCACCGCGCGGTGACAGGGAAGGCCGGCTGGCCCCGTTTGCGGCATGCCGCCGGGCCGTCGCCTGTCGTGCGTTCAGCAGCGCTTCCGGCAACACGGGGGAAACATAGGACCCGGCGCCGATACGGCCGTCGAGATACCCCTCCGCCAGCAACTGCTCATAGGCCGAAACGACCGTATTGCGGGACAATCCGAGATCCTGCGCCAGCGACCGCGTGGCGGGCAGCCGCACCCCTGATTGCAGCCGGCCTGACAGAATAGCTTCGCGAACCGCAAAATAGAGCTGCCGGTACAGTGGCATCTCGTTTTCCGGATCAAGCGACAAAGCCGCCAGATGCGCCGCACTGGATCGTCTGGGGGATATTCGTGCTGTCATGAAACCGGTCTTTCGCCTCGTGTATCCGGCGCTCCATACGCCGTGATTGTATCCATCTAAAGAGCCATTTTGGCTCTAATGACAGAACCAATATAGCGGGGCAATTGGTTCTTCCAAATCAGGCGAATTGGTTCTTCTATCAACCCAATCCGGATGCTACGCCTTTGTCGGCACAGAACAGGAGGCGATTATGGCTGATTATCCCGTCACGGAACGGAACCGGGTCAGGCGGATGCACCAGCGCGGACAATACGACCGTGACACCGTCCATGCGATACTGGACGAAGCCCTGATCTGCCATGTCGGATATGTCGTTGATGGACAGCCCTATGTGATTCCGACCGCTTTCTGGCGCGAAGGAGACCATGTCTACCTGCATGGTTCAGCCGCCAGCCGCACCATGCGCATGGGCCAGCAGGGGCATGAAATCAGCCTCGCGGTCACCTTGCTGGATGGTCTGGTTCTGGCCCGATCCGGCTTCCACCATTCGCTCAATTATCGTTCCGTCATCATGTATGGCACAGCGACAACCATCGAAGACCCAGAAGCAAAGCGTGCGGCGCTGGACCGGTTCATGGACCGGGTTGCCCCCGGTCGCGTGGCCGAATGCCGGCCGATCACCGATCAGGAATTGAATGCGACGACGGTTCTGTCGCTGCCGCTGGACGATGTCGCGGCCAAGGTGCGCACGGGCCCGCCGGTGGATGACGAACCGGATTACGCGCTGCCGGTCTGGGCCGGCGTCGTCCCGATCCGGCAGGTTGCCGATGCGCCCATTCCGGATCCCAGATTGCCGCAAGGAACGCCGGTGCCGGATTACGCGGCCGGCTTCAAGTTCGGGGCCTAGCCCTGGCGCTGGCGCGCTCACGGTGAAGTTAGTTGAATGCCTTGCGGGCTCTCTCTATCTCTTTTGAGAGCAACGGATATTCCTCCAGCCCGTCATGAGGCTTCAATGAGCAATGCGACCGCCCTGACCCGGGGCTTCCCGGCAGTGGGAAAATTCAGCCACCCCGACGTGACGGCAGACGGCAGTGTCCGCGCGTCAGTGGCGCTCGACCGGCTGGAAACGCTGTGGTTCAACACCGGCACCCTGTGCAACCTTGCCTGCACGAACTGCTACATCGAATCCAGCCCGAATAATGACCGTCTGGTCTATATAACCGCCCGGGAAGTGCACCAGTACCTCGCAGAAATTGCCGAACGGGGCCTGCCGGTCGCGGAGATCGCCTTTACCGGCGGGGAACCGTTCATGAATCCGGAAATCGTTGCGATCCTCGACGCTTCGCTTTCCGCCGGGTTCAGGACCCTTGTCCTGACCAATGCCATGCGCCCCATGATGAAATGCGCCGCGGGCATTCTGGACCTGCAAGAACGGTTCGGTGACCGCCTGACCCTGCGCGTTTCCCTGGACCACTACCAGCCGGCGAAACACGACCAGTTGCGCGGTGAACGCAGCTGGGAACGGACGATACCCGGTCTGCGATTCCTCTCCGAACACGGTATCACGACACATATCGCGGGACGCACCTGCTGGGATGAAAGCACCGAAAGCCTGCGCGCCGGCTTTGCGGCAGTATTCCGGGAACTGGGGCTGCCGATC
>CAXBEC010000396.1:0-3763 GCA_963974145.1 uncultured Alphaproteobacteria bacterium
GTTCCTCCACCAGTTTCAGATAGGGCCCCATCTTGCGGGGGGTGACGGTATAGGTGCGGTGATTGATGATCATGGGCGTGCTCCTGAACAGATGCTGACGGTTTCAAGCCTCTGAATACGACGACACAAGTCTATGGTCCGTCAGCACGGGGCGAAAGGCATGTTCTGAGGAAATTGGTGCACCAGAGAGGATTCGAACCTCTGACCTTCGCCTTCGGAGGGCGACACTCTATCCAGCTGAGCTACTGGCGCTTTGCCGGGGCCATGTATAGGACAGCTTGGCCGCCGACGCCATAGGGTTTTCGCGATTGATCCCGTCGTGCCGGAAATGCGCGGTTACCGGCTGTTTCCCGCGCCGGGGCGCACCGCGATGGCCGTGCTGTCCTCAATCGGTGCGTCCGGCGCGGCCAGCGCCCAGTTGGAAATGTCCCTGAGCACGACCGCGGCGTTCAGGTCGCGCAGCAGCATGTGATATCCGGTTTCGTATTCCGTGTGCCGCCACAGCCCGTTGTTGGGCAGCACCGCCAGCAGGTCGCGCTGGGCCGGGCCGGGGATCAGGTCCTCCGTCTTGCCGTACAGGATCAGCGCCCGTGTATCCAGTTTCGGGGCGGCGGCCAGGGCCTGGTCCATCAGGTCGGTCAGCCCCCACAGCGCATCGATCCGCGTCGCCTTGATCACCAGCGGGTCGCGGCCCAGTTCGCGCAGCATGTCGATATTGTCCGAAGGTTTGATCTTCAGTCCCCGCCCGGTCAGTTTCATCCAGGGCATGGTATGCGCGCCCAGCCACAGCGCCGCGCGCTGGTATACCGGCATGTGGTTGCGGGACCAGACGGCCGGGGCGGACAGGACCACGCCGTCCGCTTCCGGCCGGTTGCCCTTGCCATAGGAGGCCAGGATCACCGCCCCGCCCATACTTTCGCCCAACAGATAGAGTGGCGTATCCGGATAGCGTTGGCGCAGCAGCCGGCTGGCGGTGATCAGGTCGCCGGTCATGGCGTCGATGCCGGGCCACAGCCCGCGATGCGGCGCCTCGCCGAAGCCGCGCTGGTCATAGGCATAAACCGATATGCCCGCCGCATTCCAGGCTTCGGCCGGATCTTCGAAGCTCTTCGAATAATCGTTGAAGCCATGCAGTGCCAGGATCACGGCTTTGGGCGTGTTATCCTGTGCCGGCCAGAACCGCAGCGGCAGATGCGCGCCGTCGGCCGCCTGGATATGATCCTCGGCCAGCGCCGGCGCCTGTGATGTGGTGCCCATGGGTGCAATCCGTGGCGCACAGGCGCCGAGTGCCATCATGCAGATGCCAAAAACCCAGGAAACGGCGCGGGCCTGGCGGCGGGTATTCTGCAGTCTGGACCTTACAGCGGACATATGCGAATGACTTTGATTGTTCCGTCACCTTGGGTATCATCGAAAAAGCGATGAGGTCAATTGTGAAGGCCTTTTATGAAGTTGAGGAAACAGGGAGAATCGCCCAGATGGACGCGCCGGAAACCGTCGAAGTTGAGGTTACGCAGGTGAGCTGTGACGGGGGCGGCGGTGCCGCCGGGCACCCGAAGGTGTTTCTGGTGATCGGTGATGCCGGATTCGTTGAATGCCCCTATTGCGACAAGCGGTTCACGCTGAAGCCCGGTGCGAAGCGCTCGGCCGCGCATTGATGACGCCTGACCATACAGCCTTTGCAGCCGTCCCGGTGGCCGGCAGATGACCGGGACCGACACCGCGCCGAAGCATGTCTTCCTGATCGACGGCTCGGGCTTTATCTTCCGGGCCTTCCATGCCCTGCCGCCGATGACCCGGCCCGACGGTACGCCGGTCAATGCGGTCTATGGCTTCACCAATATGCTGATGAAGCTGATGGAGGATACGGACGCGGACCATATCGCGGTGATCTTCGATGCCGCGCGCAAGACCTTCCGCAGCGATATCTATCCCGCCTACAAGGCGCAGCGGCCGCCGCCGCCGGAAGACCTGGTACCGCAGTTCGACATTATCAAATCACTGGTCGAGGCCTTCAATGTGCCGTCGGTTCAGATGGACGGCTACGAGGCCGATGACCTGATCGCGACCTATGCCCGGCTGGCGCGGGAACGCGGCGCCGATGTCACCATCGTGTCGTCCGACAAGGATCTGATGCAGCTCGTCACCGACAAGGTGACGATGCTGGATACGATGAAGAATGTGGAAATCGGCCCGGAAGGCGTGCTGGCGAAATTCGGCGTCGGCCCCGAAAAAGTCGTCGAGGTGCAGTCCCTGGCGGGGGATTCGGTGGACAACGTGCCCGGCGTGCCCGGCATCGGTGTCAAGACGGCGGCGCAGCTGATCCTCGAATACGGTGACCTCGAGACGCTGCTGGAG
Organism: uncultured Alphaproteobacteria bacterium; assembly: GCA_963974145.1. Taxonomy (GTDB): domain Bacteria; phylum Pseudomonadota; class Alphaproteobacteria; order UBA8366; genus MarineAlpha4-Bin1. The sequence goes on from CAXBEC010000396.1 coordinate 2,359, forward strand.
CGCGCGCCGGAGATCAAGCAGCACAAGCGCCGGGAAAACCTGATCGAGTTCGCCGAACAGGCGCGGATCAGCCGGCAGCTGGTGCAGTTGAAGGACGATGTGCCGATCGACCGCGACCTGGACAGTTTCGCGTTGCAGGATCTCGACGTGGACCGGGTGGTCGATTTCCTGCGCGAACAGGGGTTCAAATCGGTGGTCGCGCGGATCGAAAGCCGGCACGGCGTGGCGCCATCCGCGGCGGGCGCGCCAAAAAAGGCCGCCGAATACGAGCTGGTTCAGGATGAAGCCGCGCTGATGCGCTGGATCGCGCTGGCGGTGAAGGAAGGCCAGGTTGCCTTCGATACGGAAACCACCGGGTTGGACGCGATGCGCGCCGAACTGGTCGGCGTCTCGATGTCGGTGGCGCCGGGCCATGCCTGTTATGTACCGCTGGCGCATAAATCGGCGAAGGAACAGGGCGCGCTGGACCTGGGCGATGGCGGCGGCAGCGCCGGCGAGGATGCGCCGGTCCAGGTGCCGCGTGACCGGGCGCTCGAACTTCTGAAGCCGATGCTGGAGGATCCGTCGGTCCTGAAGATCGGCCATAATATCAAATATGATGCGCTGCTGCTGTTGCGCTATGGAATCGATATTACCCCGATCGACGACACGATGCTGCTGTCCTTCGTGCTGGACGGCGGGGTGCATGGCCATGGCATGGACGAACTGGCGGAACTGCATCTGGGCCATACCTGCATTGCCTTCAAGGATGTCGCCGGCAGCGGCCGCAACCAGATCACCTTCGATTACGTGCCGCTGAAGGCGGCCTGCGATTACGCCGCCGAAGATGCGGATATCACCCTGCAGCTGCACCGGATGCTGAAGCCGCGGCTGATCGAGGATCGTATGACCACGCTGTACGAAACCATCGAACGACCGCTGGTGCCGGTGGTCTCCAAGATGGAACGCGAAGGCGTGCTGGTCGATCCGGTGGCGCTGCGCGGGCTCAGCCAGGATTTCGCCACCCGCATGGCGGCGCTGGAAATCGAAATTCATGAACTGGCCGGGGAAAAGTTCAATATCGGCTCGCCCAAGCAGCTCGGCGAGATCCTGTTCGACAAGATGTCGTTGCCCGGCGGCAAGAAGACGAAGACCGGCGCGTACAGCACCGACGCCCGCGTGCTCGAAGACCTAGCCGCGGAAGGCCATGACCTGCCGGTGCGGATCGTCAGCTGGCGGCAATTATCCAAGCTGAAAAGCACCTATGCGGATTCGCTGGTCGAACAGATCAACCCGGAAACCGGGCGCATCCATACCTCCTATGCGATGACCGGCGCGCAGACCGGGCGCATGTCCTCGACCGATCCGAACCTGCAGAACATCCCGATCCGGACTGAGGAAGGCCGCCGCATCCGCCAGACCTTCA
>CAXBEC010000397.1:0-3752 GCA_963974145.1 uncultured Alphaproteobacteria bacterium
TCGACCGCATCGAACAGAGCGAAAAGCCGTCTTCGTGGTTGATGTATATGAGTTCGTCGGAAACCGGCTTCGTATCCGACAGCAGCCCGACCCAGGCGAAGGGAAAAGCCTTTTCGAAAGTCCGCAGCACGGACTCCGGAATCGCCTCGCGGCTGACGCCGTGAAATCCGTCACAGCCCGCGATGTAATCGCAGACCAGTTCCTGCGCCGTACCACCCTTGCGCCAGGTCAGGCGCGGCGTATCACTGTCGATGTCGTGCAGCGCGACGTCTTCGGCTTCGTAGATGACCGTCCCGTCCAGTGCGGCACGGGCGGCCATGAGATCCCTTGTCCATTCTGTCTGACCATAGACCAGAACCGATTTTCCGCCGGCGCGCGCTGTGAAATCGATCCGGTGCCGGGTACCGCCAAAGCACAGGTCCGCGCCATGATGCACCAGCCCTTCGCGGGTCATACGGTCACCGCATTGCGCCTGCTTCGCCAGTTCGACGGTCCCGGATTCCAGCACACCCGCGCGGATACGTCCCTGAACATGGGCTGCGGTCTGGCGTTCCAGCACCACCGATGCAATTCCCTGCAGGTGCAGCAGTTGCGACAGCAACAGCCCCGCCGGTCCGGCGCCGATAATACCGACTTGCGTACGCATACCCGCCTCTCCCCAGATACCGTTGGGAGAGTGTAGCAGGCTCCGTCAAATCGTCACGCCGCGAATAGTACGGTACGAAACCCCGGTCAGTCCGGGTCAGCCGCCGCCTCGCGTTTCTGCCGGGCGCGCCGGGCCATCATGTTCAGCCCTTCGACCATCGCCGAAAATGCCATTGCGCCGTAGATATATCCCTTGGGAACATGCGCCCCGAAACCGTCCGCGATCAGCACGACGCCGATCATCATCAGGAAGCCCAGCGCCAGCATGACCACTGTCGGGTTGTCGTGAATAAAGGCGGCGAGCGGACCGGCGGCAAACAGCATGACGATGACCGTAACGATAACCGCCGTGAACATGATCGGCAGGTGATCCGTCATGCCTACCGCCGTCAGGATACTGTCGAGGGAGAAGACGAGGTCGAGTGCCAGGATCTGCGTGATGACGATCGCGAAGGCGGCACGAACAACCTTGGCCTCCGACTTCTTCGACTCCGGGTCGACATTGTGATGGATTTCCGTCGTCGCCTTCCAGACAAGGAACAGCCCGCCCGCAATAAGAATCAAGTCGCGCCAGGAGAAACCCTGCCCGAACACCTCAAAGACAGTCGCTGTCAGCCCGACAATGACGAACAGGAGCCCAAGCAGTGCCAATCGCAGAACCAGCGCCAGGCTGATACCGATCATGCGGGCACGGGGGCGCTGATGTTCCGGCAGACGGTTCGTCAGAATCGATATGAAAATCAGGTTGTCGATGCCGAGCACGACTTCGAGAACGATCAGCGTCGCCAGCGCAGCCCAAGCTGCAGGGTCAGTGACGAGGGTCGCAATGTAATCCATTGTCGGAGCCTATCGGTAATAACGGTACTGCAGGGCAATATGGCCATACCGGCGCAATGTTAAAGGGTACAGGATTGCCGACCGGTAAATCGCGCAGTAGCGTGCGGCCATGACGGATCGCAATCCCAATGCAATCGCCTATCCGCTGATGGCCGGCGCTGCGCTGTTCTGGGCCGGAAATATCTTAGTCGCGCGGGCGTTTCATGCCGATGTGCCGCCGGTCGGGCTGTCCTTCTGGCGCTGGGTGCTCGCATTCGCGCTGTTTCTGCCCTTTACCATCGGCCTGACCCGCCAACAGCTGCCGCTGATCCGGCGGCACTGGCGCTGGCTGGCTCTGCTGGGACTGCTGGGCGGGCTGGTTTTTCATACCTGTCTGTATGTCGCGCTGAACACAACAACCGCGCTGAACGCCGCGCTGATCTATGCGATGACCCCGGCCCTGGTACCGGTGGTCGCGCGGATTCTTCTGGGCGACCGGTTGCATCTGCTGCAGATCGGCGGAACCGTGCTGTCGTTGGCGGGCGTTATCATCGTCGTGGGCCGGGGCGACTTCAGCGCGGTGCTTGGCCTGCAATTCACCCGGGGTGACCTGTGGATGGTCGTCGCGGTTGTGTCCTGGGCGTTCTATTCGGTCCTGATCAAACGCAAACCCGCCGAAATGCACCCCAACACGATGCTCACCGGGATGATGGTCATGGCCATCGCCATGACCCTGCCCGTCTATCTGTGGGAGCACCTGACCATCCGGGCCATGCCGGTGACGGCAGCATCCGTCGCGGTGGTTGGCTATGTCGCCGTCTTTGCCTCGATCGCCGCCTATCTCTGCTACAATCGTGCGATTGCCCTGGTCGGGCCCAGCCGGACGGCGCTGACCGCCCATATACTGCCGGTCTTTGCCGCCGCCCTGTCCGTGGCGTTTCTGGGCGAAACGCTGCACCTGTATCATCTGGCGGGCGCCGCCGCCGTTGCCGGTGGCATCGGGCTGGCGAGCATGGCGCCCGCTTCGGGCACGGCACCCGCGCAGCCCTCCCGGACTACCTGAAGCGGCAGCCGCTATTTTACCGTCGCCAGCCCCGCCAGCATATCGATGCAGGCGGCGGCCGCCTCCACACCCTTGACCTTGAAGTGTTCACGGAAGAACCGGTTGTGTTCGTCATGTTCGTGGAAGCGGTGCGGGGTCAGCACCATCGAAATGACCGGCACACCGGTTTCCAGCGATACCTGCATGATGCCGTTCAGCACCGCCTGCGCGACAAATTCATGCCGGTAGATACCGCCATCCACCACGAGGCCCGCGCCGACGATCGCCGCATATTTCCCCGTCTCGGCGACGCGTTTCGCCATCAGGGGTATTTCGAGACTGCCCGGCACATCGAACAGATCAATCGATTCCTCCTTCATGCCGCGCGCACAGAGGGCGGCGACAAAGGCGTTGCGCCCCTGATCGACGATATCCGCATGCCAGCGCGCCTCGATAAAGGCGATGCGGTCGGGTTTGGTCGTGCGTTTGCGCGGCGGCATGGGCGAGCCCTCGTTATGGAAACCGGAAGCGGGAATGTGTCCGATCGCAGGGTATATCGACAAGCAAAAGAATGGCGTTTAACCTATGAGAAAATATCATGGATGGCTATGGACCCGTTCGACCGCCCCTTCCGCACCCCGCTGAATGCCGCCCGCGCCTTCGAAAGCGCGGCGCGGCTGCTGAGTTTCACGCGCGCCGCACAGGAACTTGGCGTGACCCAGGGTGCGGTCAGCCGGCAGGTCGCAACGCTGGAAAACCATCTGGGCCAGAAGCTGTTCCAGCGGGTCGGCCGCACGATCGAACTGACCTATACCGGGCAGCATTATGCGGCGGATATCCGCGAAGCCCTGGCCCGGATCGAATCGGCGTCGGCACGGCTGCGGCGGCGTCCCGAAGACGCGGTGCTTACCGTTGGCGCCACGACCGTCGCGAGCCGATGGCTGATCGGCAGGCTGGCGGACTTCCAGCGCACCCACCGGGCATTGTCCGTGCATCTCCGGGTCCTGGAAACCGCGGCGGCACTGCATGGTTCGGGGATCGACATCGCCGTGCTGGGCGAGGATGCGGACAGCGCCAGCCTGGAATCGCGCGAAATCGGCCGTGAAGACCTGATCCCGGTCTGCAGCCCGGACCATCCGATTCCCGATACGCCGGCGGCGCTGGCGGGGGTGACACTGCTGCACCTGGCCAGCCATTCGGATGCCTGGCCGCGCTGGTTCGCCGCCGCCGGACTGCAGGACGCCGACAG
>CAXBEC010000398.1:0-3750 GCA_963974145.1 uncultured Alphaproteobacteria bacterium
TCGGGGCGAAGGTGTCGCGCGATTTCACCTGAAAGAAACTGTTGCCCGGCGGCGGAATTTCGCGCGCCGAGCCGTCGATGAAATTGACGTAGCCAAAGACGTAATCCATCGCCTCCGCCTGACTTACATGACTCGCCCGTTTGCCGATGACCAGCGCCAGCTCGGCCTCGCCCTCGAAGATGGTGGCCGGTTCGTCCGGCAGCACCATCGTGTCATCATGCCCGATGATGGCGCTTGATGCCTTGTGAAACCCGTTGATTGCGGCGGGTTCGCTGCGCGTACCGTCTTCCATGTAATTGACGGCCATGCAGTCGATATTGCCCGGCCGGGGCAGGGGCGGCCGGATACGGACGCTGTCGACCGGGACACCGTCGCCCTTCGCGGCGGCATCTTCCAGTCGGGCGCGATAATCCTCGAATCGCTCGATCAATCCGCTGATCATGTCATGCGGGCCGGTATGGGGAATGCCCTGAACCAGTTCCGTCACATCGACAACCCTGTCGCCCTTCAGGACGCCAAGCCGGAAGTCGTTGAAATACAGCAGCTTCATGATGCGGTCTCCTACTGCGATTCGATCTTGTCGATCGTGGTTGCGGGGGAGATATGATTCAGGCTGATCAGCGTTTCGATCACCGCAGGTCCGTCATGCGCCATGGCCTCGGCGACGACCGTCTCGACCTCGGCTTCGGTTTCGATCCGGAAGCCCTTCGCGCCGAAGGATTCGGCCCAGGCAATGAAATTGGGGTTCTGCAGTGCGGTGGAGGCGACACGGCCGGGGAAATGCCGGGCCTGATGCATCCGGATCGTGCCGAAGGAGTTGTTGTTGGCGAGGAAAATCTTGATCGGTACGCCGTACTGCACCGCAGTGGCCAGTTCATTGCCCGTCATCATGATGCCGCCATCGCCGACGAAGACGACGATCTGTCGGCCTGGCGTGGAGATGCCGGCCGCGACACCCGAAGGGACGCCGGGACCCATGGCGCCGACCGTCGCACCCAGGAACATGTTTTCCTGTCCCATATGCAGGTAACGGGCCGGCCAGCTGGAAAAGTTGCCGGCATCGGTCGTGATGACGGCGTCCTTTGCGAGATGCTTGTTCAGTGCTTCGGTGACATGGCCAAAGACAACGCCGTCATTGGCCGATTTGGATTCCCATTTCATGATATTCTGGTGCAGGCTGTTCAGCTGTTTGACCCATGCTTTCCGTTCCGGCGCCAGGTCGCCGGCGCCCGCGGTCAGCATGGCCTTGATGAATTCATGCGGATCGCAGCCGAGGCCCAGCGTGGTTTCATAAACCCGGCCGACTTCCTCCGGGTCCGGATAGACATGGATCAGCGGTTGTTCGGGCTTCGGGGCGAGCGGCAGCGTGTAGTTCTGGGTCATTGAGGGCGCCAGGCGTTCGCCCAGCACGAGGATAAGGTCTGATGTCTTCATCAGGCTGACCAGTTCAGCCGGCGCGCGGTTCGGCAGGCGCCCGGCGCAATTCGGATGGCGGCTGTCAAAAACATGGAAGCGCCGTTGCGGCGCGGCGACCGGAAGGTCGAAGGCTTCCGCAAAGGCGGTCAGATCGCCCAGGGCGGCGGCGCCATGCACGCGCGCACCGGCGATGACCAGCGGACGCTTTGCCTTGCGCAACATATCCAGGGCGCGGGCCGCATCGTCCGGTGTCGGGGCGGTGACGGCTTTCGGCCGGGGGCCTAATACGGTCTCGTCCGACTGGCCGTACAGCACGTCTTCCGGCAGGACGACTACGACCGGGCCTGGTGTGCCGGATTGCGCGATATGAAAGGCACGCGCAATGGATTCGCTGATCGTATTCTCGTCGATGACTTCGATAACCAGCTTTGCAGTATCCGAAAACGTCTTGGCGTAATTCATTTCCTGGCCGGTCATGCGGCCCAGTTCCGGCCGATCCGCCTGGCCGACCAGAAAGACGACCGGTTCCGCATCGTGATAGGCGACATGCAGGGCGATGGCCGCATTCATGGCGCCGGGCCCGCGGCTGATGACGCAAACACCCGGCCCGTTGCGCAACCGGGCATGCGCCACTGCCATGTATCCTGCGCCGCCTTCATGCCGACAGACAATCAGTTTGATATTGGGGAAATCGATCAGGGCATCGGTCAGGGGCAGATAGCTTTCGCCGGGAACGCAATAGGCGGTGTCTACACCATGGGCATCGAGCGATGCGGCCAGGACATGGGCGGCTGATTGGGACATGAAAACTCTTTCTCGTTTGCGAAGTGATAATTGTCTGGCGTGCAGCGTAGCAGCCGCGGTGGTCGATCTCTACCGGCAGCCCGAAACGCCGGGCGGTATTCTGGCCGCTTCGGCCGGGAAAGGGAAGTTCGCCTTCCTTCGCGGTTCAGCCGCGCATTGCCCGCCAGATTTTTTCCGGTGTGACCGGCATGTCGATTTCCGTGACGCCAAATTCCGTCAGGCCGTCGACAATCGCGTTGACGATGGCGGGCATGCCGGCCGTCGGGCCGGATTCGCCGCAACCCTTGACGCCCAGCGGGTTGGTCTTGCAGACGGTCGGGTTCAGCCCCCATTCGAAGGACGGAATTTCGCGGGCGCGGGGGATGCAATAGTCCATGAACGAACCGGTGATGAGCTGCCCGCTATCGGAATCGTAGGCGCTCTCCTCATACAGCGCCTGGCCCAGCCCGTTGATGACGCCGCCATGCATCTGCCCCTCGAGCAGCATCGGGTTCACGATGGTGCCGAAATCGCTGACCATGGCATAGCGCGTCACGGCAACATGCCCGGTGTCGCGGTCGATTTCGACTTCCGCGACATGGCAGCCGCTGGGATAGCTGTAGGCGCGGGCAACGTAATGGGCGCTGGCTTCCAGGCCTAGCCCGTCGCCGGGGGGCACGCTGTCCCGGTTGAACGCCGCCCTGGCGACTTCGGTCAGGCTGATCGTGCGGTCTGTGCCGGCTACGGTGAACTGGCCGGAGGTGAATTCCAGATCATCCGTGCTGGTTTCCAGCAATTGTGCGGCAATCCGCCTGGCCTTGCCGATGATGATCTCTGCGCTTTCAACGATGGCGCCGCCGGTTACCGTGGTCGTACGTGACCCGCCCGTGCCCGACCCGGGGCCGATCCGGTCCGTATCGCCCTGCAATACGCGGATACCGGACAGTGGCAGGCCGAGCTGGCTGGCCACAATCTGGCCGAATGTTGTGACATGGCCCTGGCCGTTGGTCTGGCCGGTGGTGGTCATAGTCAGCATGCCGGAGGGGTCGAATTGCAGGCTGACCCGGTTGTCCATGAAGCCGTCGGGCTCGGTATAGACGGCATAGCCGAAGCCCAGCAGTTTGCCCTTGTCACGGGCGGCCGCCTTGCGGGCGGTGAAACCGGGCTGATCCGCCAGCGCCAGCGCCTGGTTCAGGCTTTCCGCAAAGTCGCCGCTGTCATAAACCAGCCCCGTCGGGGTCTCCCAGGGGAGTTCGTCCTCGGCGATGAGATTGCGGCGGCGCAGTTCCGCCGGGTCGATATCCATGTCTCGGGCCGCCTTGTCCACCAGCCGCTCCACCAGATAGCAGTATTCGGGCTTTCCGGCGCCGCGGAAGGACGCAATAGGCGTCGTGTTGGTCACGACGCATCGGGTTTCCGCATGGATTGTCGGGATCCGATAGACATTGGCCAGCATCCGCGTGCCACCGGCGGTCGGAATGACCGGTGCGTTGCCGGTGATATAGGCCCCCATGTTGGATGTCGTTTGGCAACGAATGGCAAGAAACGTCC
>CAXBEC010000399.1:0-3746 GCA_963974145.1 uncultured Alphaproteobacteria bacterium
CCGCCATTATGGTGCGAATGAACCGATACCGGTGGCGTGATGGTCGTCGCCCAGGGCGACCAGTCCTTGCGCCGCCCGTCGATCATCGAAAAGCAGCCTTCGCCGCGAATCACCAGGGAAACGGCGACTGAATTGTGCCGGTGCGGCCGCTGTACCACGCCGGCAGGCAGTGAATTCATGGCCACGGTCAGGGTCGGCAGCACGTTGCGGCTGGCTTCCTGCATGTCCGACGAGAAAATCAGCGCAGATCCGGCGATTTCCTCGCCCCGGCCGACCTGATAGATCAGTTCGATCTGGCGGTCGATTTCTTCGGCCGGGTAATGCACCACACCTGTCGGTGCCGTGCCGGGAAGCGGATTCTGCAAGCGCTCGAAGGCAAGCTGGGGTTCGTTGGTGACAATCCACAGCACGGCGTCGCTGTCGCCGGCCCGGTGTGTCTGTCCGCTGTCGCCCGGCGTGACAAAGACATCGCCGGCCTGCCAGTTGATCGTCTCACTGCCGGATACAGTCTCACCGGCGCCCGCGATTACATAATGGACAACACCGCTGGCGGTAAAATTCACATCCAGTGCTTCGCCGGCGCGGATGCGGGCGTAGCGCGCCAGAACAAAGGGGGATGTCGCGGGGAAATCACATTCCAGCACATCGGAAATATCGCAGGGGATCAATCCGGTCGGTGTGGCCGGGTCCAGGGCGCGGGCCGGTTCATCGGCAAAGGCATGGTCCGGCACCGGCGGCAGCTGGACGTTGAAGGCATTGCCCGTGTTGAAATAGCGGGCGCGGCCTTCGGCGGCGGAGGCCGGTGCGGCGGCTTTCTGGGCGGGCAGGTCGGCGATGGAATGCGGTTGCGTCGTATCAGGCATTTCGTGTCTCCTCCTGCCAATAACAGTGACAGAAAGCCGGAACGCCGTCCATGCGGGGTATGTGCCGTTATTTCCGGTTTTGCTGCAGCAGATCCAGCAGATAGGCGCCGTAACCCGATTTATCCATCGGTTCGGCCAGCCGGGCCAGCTGGGCATCGTCGATAAAGCCCATACGCCAGGCCACTTCCTCGACACAGCCGATTTTCTGACCCTGCCGGGCTTCGATGACCTGCACGAACTGCCCGGCATCCATCAGCGACTCGTGCGTTCCCGTGTCCAGCCAGGCGGCCCCCCGGCCGAGGACCTCGACCGTCAGCCTGTCCTGCTGCATATAGAGTTTGTTGAGGTCGGTTATCTCCAGTTCGCCACGGGCGGACGGTTTCAGCGACCGGGCCATTTCGACCACGTCGGTGTCGTAAAAATAGAGACCGGTTACCGCGTAGCGTGACTTTGGCCGGCTGGGTTTTTCCTCGATCTCATATGCTTTTCCCGATTTGTCGAAGCTGACGACGCCATAACGTTCCGGGTCGGTGACGGCGTAGGCGAAGACTGTTGCGCCGTGATCGCGGTTCGCGGACTGTTCCAGCCTTTCGCTCAGCGCGTAGCTGAAAAATATGTTGTCGCCCAGGATCAGCGAGACCGGGTCGCTGCCGATCCAGTCCTCGTCGAGCAGAAAGGCCTGGGCCAATCCGCCCGGCGTCGGCTGTTCGACATAGGAAAAATTCACGCCCCATTGGCTGCCGTCGCCGAGCAGCCGCCGGAATGCCGGGTTATCCATCGGCGTCGTGATGACAAGAATATCCCGGATCCTGGCCAGCATCAGGGTCGACAATGGATAGTAAATCATCGGTTTGTCGAAAACCGGCAGCAACTGTTTGCTGGTTGCGAATGTTATCGGGAACAACCGGCTGCCGGAGCCACCGGCCAGAATAATTCCTTTTGTGGTTCGCGGCATGGTCTCGGTCCTCAAACGTTTCCTGTTCCATGGTGCAGGCCGCGGCGATGACCGACATCACCGCCGTTCAGGACGCCTGCAGTCCATTCGGCATTGTCCAGATTCCAGCGCACGGTTTTCCGAATCCCGGTCTCGAATGTTTCGCTGGGGCGCCAGCCCAGTTCGGTCGTGATTTTCGTGGCATCCATGGCATAGCGCAGGTCGTGGCCGGGCCGGTCGGGCACCATCTGAATAAGGTTTGCATGGGGACAGGCCGGTGAATCGGGACGCATTTCGTCAAGCAGGGTGCAAACGGTCTGCGCAATGGCGATATTCGTCCGTTCGCTGTCGCCGCCGATATTGTACGTCTCCCCGATGCGGCCCCTGTCCAGAACGAGGCGGAGCGCCGCGGCGTGATCCTCGACATACAGCCAGTCTCGTACGTTCTCGCCCTTGCCGTATATCGGCAAGGGCTGGCCGGCGACCGCGCTGTTGACCAGTACCGGGATCAGTTTTTCCGGATACTGGTAGGGGCCGTAATTGTTCGAGCAGTTGGTGACCAGGCAGGGCAGGCCGAAGGTGCGCTGCCACGCGCGGACCAGATAATCGGAGGACGCCTTTGTCGCGGAATAGGGGGAGCTTGGCTGATAGGACGACGTTTCGGTGAACTGGCCTTCAGGTCCCAGCTCGCCGAAAACCTCGTCCGTGGAGACGTGCAGGAAACGGAAACCGTTCCGTGCCGCGCCCTTCAGATCGCCGAAATAGCCCCGTGCGGCCTCCAGCATATTATACGTGCCGGTAACATTGGTTTCGAGAAAGGCCCGCGGCCCGTCGATCGAGCGGTCCACGTGGCTTTCGGCCGCAAGGTGGATAACGCCGTCGGGTCGAAATTCGGTGAAGGCGCGGGCGACCGCGTCGAAATCCCGGATGTCCGTGTGGATGAAATGGTAGCGGGAGTCGTCAGCGACGGATGCGACATTGGCAAGGTTCCCGGCATAGGTCAGGGCATCCAGGTTCAGGACATGCGCATCCGTTTGGCGAATCAGCTGGCGGACCACCGCCGACCCGATGAAGCCGGCGCCTCCGGTAACGATTATCCTCACGCTTCGAACTCCTGCCCCGGGTCTGACGTTGCACCGAAGGCTGCAATGAACCCACGGGGCGACGATTCCGCAACGGGTTGGACCGTTCGGAATAGGTTTCCGGGGCAATCATGCCGCCGTAGCGTGCAAAGTCCATTTTTTCCTGCCGATTCCGTTCAAAAATCGGCAGGGGGCGTCCCTTATCGCAGGAAAAACTGTACGGGAACGACGAGCCGGATGCGGTCGCCGGTGATTTCGGGCGGTGGTGGCGGTAGCGGCTCGGCACGACGGACCAGAGCGCGGGCTTCGTTATCGAGGGCCCTATAGCCCGAACTCTGCCGCAGTGCTGCCGCATGGATATGTCCGGCACGGTCCATTTCGAAATACAGCATGGCAGTCCCCTGCTGCCGGCGCCGGCGGGTAGGACATGTAATCCGATGATGCGCCGGGGATGCCGCCGCCGGCGGTCGCGTTGGCGCTGCCTGCATCGGGACGATCCTGAATCCCCGATTTTCCCGCGTTACCGGTGACGGCGGGTGTTTCCCGCGCAACCTGTTCCGGTGCGGGTTCGTTCGTTTCCACGGTTTCACGAGTTTTCGTGACCTCGGCCGCCTTGGTTGCGTCGGGCGTCGGAACGGCCGTGGCTTCGGGGGGTGTGACGCGCGGTGGTTCCGGCGGCCGGGGTTTGTGACGCGGCCGGGGCATGGGGGGAACCGGCCGGGCCTCTGCAATTTCTACCGGCGGAACCGGCGGCGCGGTGACAGCTGCGACGTCGGGCTGAATTGGCACGACAGGGTCCGCGAGGGGCGGCGGAGGCGTGGGCTCGGGAGCGACGGGTGGTGACTCGATAGCGGTTTCCGCGGGCTG
>CAXBEC010000400.1:0-3743 GCA_963974145.1 uncultured Alphaproteobacteria bacterium
CCCGGTATCCAGGAAAATGGCCGTGCTGGTCGAATACCCGCCTGCCGGAAAGACCGACGAATAGCCATCGAACCGGGTAAAGGGCCCGGTTTCGTTGCCCGGATTACCGGACTGCTCGACAATGGCATGGAAGCTTCCTGCAAATGACGTAATGCCGCTCGTTCCGGAAGCAACACGCGTGACACTTCCGAACCAGTCGTTTGGCGCAGGGGTGTTGGCATCAAAATAACCGGCCGTATCGGTCTCGAATCCCTGCTCAAAAAATACTGTCGCCTGTGCAACGCCGCTCGACAGAAGCAGCATTGCGGCGGACGCGACGCCCGCGTTACGCAGTGTTCTATACATTGAAAATCTTTCCTATCCTTGTTATCGGGCGGCAATTTCTGGTCTTGCCGTCTCGTTTCCGATGGTTTTTTCCGGGACCGCCGTTCCGGGCGTATCCCGATTGATATACAAGTAAAAAGCGTGCCTGAAAATTAATATGTTGTATTACAAAAGGTTAATTGTGACGGGGTGCCAGGCAATAATTCGATTTGTAAAAAAAAACCGACAGTTTTCCCGAATTTCGCCGAAATGGTGTAAGTTCCACCGACACATCCATTTGCGGGACTGCCATCATTGCAATGCGTTACTGAATACCAGGCGGTGCTCCGAATGACGGGGTGGATATCCTCTATTCGGGAACTCCCCTGAGCCGGTTGGCCGCATCGTGCCGGAACTTAACCGGAACAGATGGCATCCAGGATTTGTTCGATCGTCTGCTCGGCAAAGGCGTGCAACTCGGCTGTGGTTTTGTTCTGCATCGGATGGGGGATGTATATCGCGGCAGCGTCCAGGCCGATCGCCGATTTCTGTGAGTCGAAGGCGGCCTGGAATTCCCGGGTCAGGATACTGACACCGGGGATGCCGCGCAGGTCCAGGTCGCTCATGTCATGCAGACTGCACGACGTGCACGACCCTCAATCGGACAGGGCGACGATGACCGCGTCGCAGGTCGTCGCTATATCGTCGATCATTTCCGGTGGCGCGACGCGTGTATTGGTCGGTTTCCGGAACCGTCGGGTTTGCACGCCCCGATCCGTGCAGAGCTGCTCCAGCCGGTCGATAAACTCATCGCCGCGCATCTTGCCGATATCCATCAAGGCGATGGTCTTGCCGGTGAAGCCGTTCAGTGGCGCGGCGCGGTCGCGCAGCAGCGATGTGGTCTCGCCCGTGGGGTCGCGCAGAATATCCCTCATACTGTTATCTCCCTGGTTACCGTTTTGGATTCGTGGCGGAATCGCCCGCCGGTCCAACCGGCGCAAATGGCGGAAAACAATCCGGCCTGCCCGCCGGCATGGACAATCAGAAGTCCCTCCGGCCAGAACTTGTCGACCATGTCGTTGCGGCGCGACGGGTCAACGCCCTCGCCGATCCCGTGCGCGCCCTTGATGACATCCGTGCCGGGGCGCCGCAACGCGTCATGCAGGGCGGCGGTTATCCGTTCCCTGTCCCATCCGGCATCACGGTAGATCGCGTAGTGTTCCGGAACCAGGATGAGCATCGCATTGGTGAATTCGCAGAGTTTCCAGTTGCCAACTGCCATCAGCGAGCGCGCCAGCGACAGGGTCAGTTCCTCCGGCGTGCGGGAGCGCTGGTCGATGAAGCCCTGAATACCGTCGCCCTGGAACAGGGTCACGGTATTGCTTCCCGGCGTAAAACCACGGGCGACATTGAGCGGCATCCAGCTCGGGTCGCCCTCGTCCTCGGCAAAGCAGAACGTGAATTTTCCAGGGCCGCCCAGCACGGCCCGATCGAGTTCCCCTGGCCGGCCGCCGCCGACGTTACGGATAATCAGCTGCAGCGCCCGGCCGATTGTGGCGTTCGCGCGATTGCCCTGGCCAAGGCAGTTGATGCCCGAATTCATGCCAATTTTCCGCGCGATCGGACCATTGACCACCAGGATAGGGGACGAAAAGCAGGTCGTGCACAGGACGCCATGCATCGTTGCTTCGGGTTGCAGGGCAGCGTCCAGCGCCGCGAGGATGACCGGCATGTATTCCGGCTTTGCCCCCGCCATGACCGCATTGATCGCCACTTTCTCTACCGTGACCGGGGTCAGGTTGGGCGGCACCGCACCCAGGACCTCGTCCGGTTTGCGGCCGGTTCCCTGCAGCATGCGCAGGATGCGGGCATCAGTCGGGGAGACGACGGGCAATCCGTCCGACCAGCCACGGTCGAAACATAATTCGATATCATCATCCCATTCACCTGGTGTGACGGGCCGTGATGCAATGCCGCTGTCACCGTAGCGGGCGACGAGATTTTCCCACGCGCCAGGGTCACGCGTGCGCGATCCGCATCCGGGCCGCTGTGCCGGCAGGCCCGGGCCCAGCGCCTGCAGGCCGGTCAATGCTTCCCAGTCTGCGCGGTGCCAGCCATAGGTGCGGCCGACTTCCCTGCCATCCTGCATCCGGATCAGGGCCGGCACGGTTTCCACGTCGAGGCTGAACGAGCGCTCCAGCGCCCGGTCATCCACCGGATTCAGCGTCTCGGGGAACGTTGGATCATCCTGGGACAGGACGGTCAGGGGCATGCCTGATTGGTACAGGGCCTCCAGCACGGGTTGTACCATGACGCAGGTTTCGCATTCCGCCTTGACGACGGCCAGCAGGCTGGTTTCGGCCATCTCACGCTCCAGTTTACTGAAAATTGATATATCAGATTAATCGCTGTCGTGCGGGAGTCCAGACAAAATATTTAGAATTAGCCACATATAGCCGGGCCTTGTGCGCAAAACGTTATAATTGATATATTAAACAATCTTTGCTCAGGATTCCTCATGACATTGCCCCCGAACGTATCGACCATATCGGATGCTGCGCCGGCACTGTCGAAAGGCGAGATCGCCGACCGTATCCGGAGGCGCATTACGAGCGGCCAGATGGCGCTGGGGGCGCGCATTGGCGACAAGCAACTGGCCCGGGAACTGGATGTCAGCCGCACGCCGGTGCGTGAAGCGCTGCTCCAGTTGCAGAGCGAGGGACTGGTCGAAATCAGGCCACAAAGCGGTACCTTCGTGTTCGACCTGACGGTCCGGGATATTCACGATATCTGCGCAACCCGCGCTATTCTGGAAACCGGTGCGATCCGATTCCTGCTTGCCGGGTCGGCCGGTGAAACGCTGGCGGAGCTGAATACCCTTGTCGGCCATGCAGCGCTCGCCCTGGAAGACGGTGACCTGCAGGAATGCGATGCGCTGGACTGGCGCTTCCACGAAAACCTGATCGCTGCGACCGGCAACCGTTACCTGATTCGGGCCTATCGCGGGATTTCGTCGCAATTGCGGGCCCTGCGCCAGCGCATGCCCGCCACCCGTGAACGGGTCGCCCGGGCAATCGGGCAGCATCGGCGCCTTATCGATCTGTGTGCCGCCGGTCGTTCGGCAGAAGCTGAGGAACAGATCGCCACCCATGTCGGTAATGTCGAGCGGCTTCTGATGGCGGTCAACAAACCATCCTGACATATGGCTGAATACCAGGGAAAGCGGTCGCGATCCCTGACAGGTCAGGCGAGAGTCATCGGCGCGGTACCGAGAAGTGTGGTCAGAACCTCCCGACCACCCGCGTCCAGGCCGGAGAAATCGTTCTCCCATCGGTCCGGGACATCGTCGGGCAGGTGACCGGGCGCCGCCACGGCGTTTTCGATGTCGGACAGGCGCTCGGTGATCCGGCGCTGCAGCAGGCCTTCGGCCAGGTTCAGAT
>CAXBEC010000401.1:0-3734 GCA_963974145.1 uncultured Alphaproteobacteria bacterium
CGCAAAAGCTGATCAGCTTCCGGACACTGTCCCGGCGCCGGTATCAGGCCGCGGGGACCTAGTATAACGCGTTTAGCGCCAGCACCGCGCCCAGGGTGGTACCCGCCAGCAGTATGATCGCGGCATAGAGCAGACGTGCCGGGCGCGTGCCCCAGACGAGAACCGCCCTGACGATCCGCAGCCAGGTATCCTGCACCGGCGGACAAAAGAAGATGACCGCGGCCAGCGCCGACGGCATCGCGGCAAACAGAAAGCCGAGACTGTAGGAATCCGTCGCCGCGAGGATGCCGCCATAGATCGCGGGATAGGTCATCATCGCGACACTGGTAAAGGACAGCACCGTCCCCGTGACGCCGCCGACCCGCCCTTCCGGGGCCAGCGCGGCGATTTCCGACAGCAAAAGCCCGTGCCAGCTCAACCCCGTCACATTGTACAGGACCGCCACGGCCAGGATGGCGCCATGACTCCAGGATGACTCATAAAACCCGGTCATGATGGCCGCCAGGGCGCCAAAGGCGCCGATCAGCCCCAGCACGACCCGGGCCGGCAGGATAGTGCTGCCGATCCAGCCCCACAGGATCCGCGCCGCGACGGCAGAAAAACTGGCGATGGCGAACAGGACGCCCGCGTCCTTCTCGCTGAACGCCAGCCCGTCGATCAGGTAAAGGATGAAGAAGCCGGAAAAGATCGACTGCAGACCGCCAAAGGCGAATGCGCCAAAGGAAAGGTCGCGCAGCTTGGGCGTCGAGGCGACCAGTTTCAGCGTATCCGACACGCCGGAAACCGTCAGTTTTTCATCCGGCTTGCGGTCATTGTCGAAATACGACCGGAACGGCTGCAGCGCCACCGCCACCGAATACACGATCAGCCCCGTCACGAAGGCCGTGCCGAAGGCGCCGAGATGGACCGAGGTCCCCAGAACCGCCACATAGAAGCCGACCCCCAGCAGCGCCGGAATCATCAGCCCGCCGATCAGGCTGCCGACGGGAACGCCGGTCTGCTTGACCGAAAAGATCACCGGCGCCAGATGCCGGGGGCAGAACCGGGCGAGAATATGCGAACTTGCCGGGGTCGACACCGCGCCGGCGCCCAGCAGGATCGCGCCGATCGGGTACAGCCATACGAAGCCGCTGGCGATGACGAAGAGGCTGCCGCCCATCAGGATCAGGCAGACCTGGCTGCCCCGCATCGCGCCGAAGCGGATGATGAAGCCGCCGCAGGACATGGCGGCCACGATCGCGGTAAGGTTCTGGATGGACAGGTAGAGACCGAGCCAGGCCCGGGAAATGCCGAATTCATCCGCCACCCGGTCGGCCAGGATGGGCAGGGCCATCTGGCAGACATAGGAAAATGCCTGCTGGACCAGCATCGCGACCGTCGCCAGCGTCAGGACGATGCGCCAGTCCAGTTTCTCCAGATTCATCGGACGCCGAGTTTTTCGAGCCGTTTCATGACCTGGTCATAGATCTGGATATTGACTTCGACCAGCATGCCCGGCGTGACCTTTTCCGGCGGATCGAGCAGCCGGATATATACCGGGATCCGCTGCACCGCCTTGCTTGCCTTGTCGTAACCGGCGGCGCCCCAGGTCATCTGCGCCGTCGTGACGCTGCCGATCCGCGTGACCGTGCCGGTGAAATCGTCATAGGGATAGGCGTCGATATCGATCTTGACCAGCTGCCCGACTTCCAGATAGCGAAGCTGGCTTTCCGCGACATTCGCCTCGATCCAGAAATATTCCGGATCATGCAGCAGGATGATGGGGTCGCTTTCATTGACGGTTTCGCCCTTGTGCTTGAACACATTGTCGACGATCCCGTTGATCGGACTGGTAATGAACATTCGGCGGAGTTTTTCTTCCTCCTCCTTGATCTGGATGCCGATCTTCAGCACGGTTTTCTTTGAAATTTCCAGTTCCGCGGCAATCACGTTCAGGTCGGAACGTGACACGCGGATTTCCGCCAGCTCCCGTTCGGCAACACGGATCCCGGCGGCGGAAACCTTGACCTGCCCCTCGAATTCGAGCGTCGCATCCTGGTCCTGCTCCAGCGCTTTCGATGAAAGCAGGTTCTTGTCAAACAGCAGCTTTGAGCGATTGAGGTTTTTTCTTGCGAGATTAAGACGGTCGTTGATTGTCTGGTATTCGACCCGAAGCGCCGCGATTTCCTCCAGCTTGGTCGCGATTTTCGATTCCAGGTTCTGTTCCAGCGCCTCCTTCTCCGCCTGCAGCTTGGCGCTGCGCGCGATCTCCCGGTCCAGGTCGATTTTCAGTTCTTCGGTCCGCAGCCGCTCCACTTCCGATTCAAGCGCGACCAGCAGGTCGCCAACCTTGACCCTGTCGCCTTCCTTGACGTGGATATCGGCGATATTGGCATCGATGCGGCTGGACAGGGTCGTCAGGGTCGTCTTGATCCGCGCATCGAATTCGTAAACATGTGTAAGCCAATGGAATACTTCGTATGATATTACTGAAATCAGTAGTATTGCTACAATTACGGCAGCAATACGCAGCTTTATACTTTTCAGCATTTCTTCCAGATCTTGTTTTTATTAAGAACCGGAACGCCGCCCGGCTATCTGGCGAAATCGTAGCAACTAACCCCGGGTATTGAAACCAACCATCCGTCAGCCGCCGTCAATCGCATCGGCAATGCGGCGGCGGACCTCCTCCGGCTGGGCGCTGACCGCATCGGCCAGCCGGCGCAATTCGCGGCGCAGGCCGTGCACCTGGTCCAGCAGGGGCAGGATGACATCCATCGCATCCTCGCCGATATCCAGCTCCGACCGGAATTCCTCGATCAGACGGATCCGGGCGACGTCGATTTCCCGGTACCGGTAAGCCCCCCCGTCCCGCAGCGGCGCGATCCAGCCGCGCGCGATCCAGACATGCAGCGTTTCCTGCCGAAGGCCGTCGAAAGCCACCAGTATTTCCTGTTCGCTACGCATCGCCTCAGCCTCCCTTGCCCTTGCGCGGGTCATAGGCGTGCTCCTTCGCCCAATCCGCCAGAAAATCCCGCAGACTGTCATCCGGTGTTGCCGGCAGCACCACCCGCAGCGTGACGAACTGGTCGCCCGCGGCCCGCGACCCGGCGGCGGGTACACCCTTGCCGCGCAGGCGCAATGTATCGCCACTGTTGGATCCCGCCGGGATGGTCATGGCCACCGACCCGCCGACCGTCGGCACCGTGACCCTAGCGCCGAGCACCGCCTCGTGCAGGCCGATTGCCAGGTCGCAACGGATATCGTCGCCATCGCGCCGGAAGGTGGCGTGCGGCGCGACATGCACCTCGATCAGGGCATCGCCGGCCGGGCCGCCGTTATGGCCCGGCATGCCCTTGCCGCGCAGCCGCAGCATCTGGCCGTCCCGCTGGCCCGCCGGTATCGTGATGTCGAGCGACT
Organism: uncultured Alphaproteobacteria bacterium; assembly: GCA_963974145.1. Classification (GTDB taxonomy): domain Bacteria; phylum Pseudomonadota; class Alphaproteobacteria; order UBA8366; genus MarineAlpha4-Bin1. The sequence continues at coordinate 3,400 of CAXBEC010000401.1, forward strand.
TGCCGTCCGGCATCGTCACCCGCTTCTTCGCCCCCAGGACGGCTTCTTCAAAGGTTACCGCCAGCGTATAGCGGACATCGCCGCCCCGCATGCGGAACCCCTCGCCGCCCGCGGCCCCGCCGCGCGCCCTGCCGCCGAACAGGTCGGAGAAGACATCGCCGAAATCCGCATACCCGGCGTCCGACTGATAGGGATGCGCGCCGGGGTCGGATGCGTATTCACGGTAATAGCCGTGCTGGCGTTCATTGCCCTGGGCGTCGATAGCGCCGGCATCATACTGTTTGCGTTTTTCCTCATCGGACAGGATTCCGTAGGCACCCTGGATCTTCTTGAAG
>CAXBEC010000402.1:0-3717 GCA_963974145.1 uncultured Alphaproteobacteria bacterium
AAGCCGATTCCGGGGGCCAGATACATCGTTTCCAGCATGTCAGCCATCAGCTGAACGATTTCCGCATCGACCTCCCTGACGGGGGCGCACTTCATTTTCAACCGCCGGTCCGGCGCTACGATGATTGGTAAAACGGCCATGTCGCTTCAAATAGTGTTTAAGGGTGGCACTTACCTATGGCCGAAACCCCACTTCGTCAAGGCAGCGTGCGCGACTCGGTCTATACTCGACACGAAAGCCATATGGGAGAAATCGGATGGATCCGCTGATACTGGGCCTCGGCGCGGCGCTCGCCATTGCGGTCATTCTGAGCGTCATGCGCGTTCGGGGATTGGGGCAGGAACTTGCGGCGGTTCAGGCGGAACTGGCGATGGAGCGCGATCGCAATCGCGCCGCAAGTGACGCGGTCAATGACCACCTGCGACGCACCACCGAAGCCGAAACCCGGCTGGCCCTGGCCGAATCGCAACTGACCGACAGCCAGACCCGGCAGGCGAACCAGGCGGCGGAGCTGGAAGCCGCGAAACAGGCGCGCGCCGCGGCGGAGCTGGCGGCGGCGCTGGCGCAGCAGCAGACCGAAGCCATGCGGACCAGCATGACTGACTGGGAAAAGACCAAGGAGGAAGCGCTGTCGGCGGCACGGTCAGCAATGCTGAAAACGGCGACGGACATGTCGAGCAAGCTGCTGGAGGATCACAAGCGCGAGTCGAAAACCGCGAAGGAGGACGGTGAGAAGCGGGTCGGGGAAGCAACGAAGCATCTGCTGACGCAGTTCGAGACATTGTCGAAGACGGTATCGTCGCTGCACGACCAGGTCGGGCAGAGCCGCGAAACCGTCAATGTGATCGAACGGGCGCTTTCAAATCCCAGCAGTGCCGGTTACGCGGCGGAAACCGTGCTGGAAAACACCCTGAAATCCTTCGGTCTGACATCCGGCCGGGACTATGTCCTGCAATACACGGTCGATTCCGGCGAAGGGGGCAGGCTGCGTCCCGACGCGCTGGTCTTCCTGCCGGGCGATACGGTGCTGGTGGTGGACAGCAAGGCGTCCAAGCATCTTCTGGAACTCGCGCGCGCCGAGGATGAAATTTCCGAGGCGGCAGCGAATGCCCGGCTGGCCACAAGCATGAACCAGCATCTGCGCGACCTGGCGGGGCGCCAGTACCGTGCCGCGATCCAGGCGGATTACAAGGCCGCCGGCCATGGGCGCGAGGCACGGCAGCTGATCAGCATCATGTGGCTGCCGAATGACGGTGCGGTCGAAAAAGTGCAGCGGGCGGACCCGGATTTCCAGCGCAAGGCGTCGCAGCAGAATATCTACGTTGCCGGCCCGAACAGCCTGTGGACCGCCATGGGGGTCGCGGGGCTGCATATCAATCTGGGCCGACAGGCGGAAAACCGCGACCGGATCGTCGAAACCGTCCATGACCTGATCGAAAGCGTGACCGTCATGCTCAACCATGTCGGCGGTGTGGGGCGCGGGCTGAAAACGGCGGCAACCGCCTATGGAAAACTGTCCGGGTCGATCAATTCGCGGGTGCTGCCCCGGGCCCGGAAACTGATCGATCAGGGCATTGAGGCGCCGTCCAAGGGGATGCCCAAGGCGCTGCCCGGCTTCCAGGTGGTGGAAACCGATACGCCCGACGCTATCGATACGGAATCGAATGTTGTCGATTCACCAAAGGAACTGCCGCCCCCCGCCGCCGGTTAAGTCAGAATTTCACCCGGACCTGATAGGTCAGTTCCGCCTTCCCGCCGGCCGGAATGCTGATGTCCCAGGACACTTCGCCTGCCGATTCCTTGCGGTGCGGCTGTGATTCGGAAAGCATCGTCCAGTCGCCGGGGATGCGCTCGATAACCGAAACCGTAACATCCGTGTCCTTGGCATTGCGCAGTGTTATCGAATGCGCAGTTTCCGATACCCCGCGCGGCAGCCCGTCCCGGCGGAAATCGGTTTGCCGCCGTTCACTGATGATGTCGACGGCCTCACCGACCGTGACGGAAAGTTTCTCTTCCGGTGCGGTGTAGGAAACTGCGTCCTCGCCCAGCAGGATCGGACCACCCGAATCATTTGCGTAAAACCGCATCGTGCCCGCCGGCAGGCCCCGGCCCAACCCGTCCGCGGCCGCATTCGTAAAGCGGAAGCGGATCGACGGATTGTCTTTTACCTCGCCGGATAACTGCTGCCCGTATTGCGATCCGTTGCCGATCAGCCTGTATTCCTTCTCTACCGGGACCGTCGTCGCGGGGAGAAGCGAGAGCTGGCGGGTTTCATTGCCGCCAACGGAAATCGTCCGGTTGAAATCGAAAACATGCAGGTCGGAAACGACCGATTGCGCCGGTGCGTCGGCGACGGCCATGGCTTGCGCCATCGTTGCCTTGGCGCGCGGGCGAAACCCGCTGCTCTCCCGATTAATCGCGCCGGCGACAAGGCGCAGTCCCGCATCTTCGAACGGCACGCCGGAATTATTGGTCAGGCTGACCCAGCCGGCCAGTTGTATGGCCGTTTCATCCTGGTTGAGTTCGGCAACATAGTCGGTCCGCCAGTTCAGCCCGCCGGTCAGATAGCGCAGCGTCAGGTGGCCAGGTAACGCGGTGCCGCCGGCGGCGAGGTCCAGCACCAGTGTCGGCTTTTCGCGCAGGTCCGGCGGCAACGCGCCAAAGGCGATCCGACTGGTACTGACCGTGCGGATGCCGTTGTCGATGCGGACCAGAGCTTCGCGGCCCTTGGCCCGCAATACTGTTGCCGGGACCAGCGTTTCCGCCCCCGTAACAGGGTTGGTCCGGATCACCTCGACCGTTTTACCGACCGATGCCGCAAGAATGGCTTCCGGCGACAGGACCCCTGTTTCGAAAACCTGCCCGGTGACACGCAGGATGTCCGCTGGCGCCCCCGTGGCCAGCACGGTTTCCGGCATGATCGCGGGGGGCACATCGACGACTGCAAGGCGATCTGTTCCACGACGCAGGGTGATGCGGCGCTCCTCGCTGACCAGCGTGAGGTTTCCCTGATAGACCGTCAGCGACAGGCCGGTGCGATCTTCCGCGGTGGTTGCCTGCTCATCCGCGCGGGAAACGGCGATGGTGAGGGGCAACACCAGAAGCAGGGCTGCAAGGGATTTATATGCCAATGGTCTTCTCCTCTGTCGGCGGGGTGGCGGGTCAATGTTCTGTTATAGCCGGACTAAGACATTTTAACGCGCTGATTGCGGCGGATTGGTGACGTCAGAGCGGGCGGCGGGCCCGCAGCGCGGCGGTCAGCGTGCCATCGTCCAGGTAATCCAGCTCACCGCCGACCGGCACGCCATGCGCCAGCCGCGTTACCGCGACGCCGCTATGCGCCAGCCGGTCGGTCAGGTAATGCGCCGTTGTCTGCCCATCCACGGTCAGGTTGGTCGCCAGGATGACCTCGTTGAACGCGCCCGTATCGGCGCGGGCGATCAGACCCGTAATGTTCAGGTCTTCCGGCCCGATACCATCCAGCGCCGACAGCCGGCCGCCAAGAACATGGTACCGGCCGGAAAATGTGCCGGTTCGTTCCAGCGCCCACAGGTCCGCCACGTCTTCCACAACGCAAATGATCGAGGCGTCGCGTTCCGGGTCGGCACAGACGGCGCAGGGATCGATGGTATCGATATTGCCGCAGGTGCTGCAGGTGCGGATGGCCGCGGCGGCATCGCCCAGCGCCCGCGCCAGCGGTTCCATCAGCGTCTCGGG
>CAXBEC010000403.1:0-3711 GCA_963974145.1 uncultured Alphaproteobacteria bacterium
TATCGAGGAAACAGAGTTCGTCCGCCCCGGCGGCGTCATAGACCCTGGCCTGTTCGACCGGGTCGCCCGCATCGCGCAGGTCGACGAAGTTCACGCCCTTGACGACGCGACCGTCCTTCACGTCCAGGCAGGGGATCACACGCGCCTTCAGCATTTTACGTTTCCTTCAGGGCTGCGACGGCGGCGGCGAGGTCGAGGCTGCCGTCATACAGCGCCCGGCCGCTGATCGCCCCGGCGATGTTGCCGCGCGCCTTCAGCGCCACGAGGTCGTCCAGCGAGGCGACCCCGCCGCTGGCGATGACCGGAATGGAGGTCGCTGCGGCCAGCGCCGCCGTGCCGTCCACATTGACGCCGCGCATCATGCCGTCGCGGTCAATATCGGTATAGACGATGGCCGCCACCCCGGCATCGGCGAAACGCGCCGCGAGGTCCTGCGCCGTCATCTCGCTCTGTTCCGCCCAGCCTTCGACCGCGACCCGGCCGCCGCGCGCATCGATGCCGACCGCGACCTTGCCCGGCCAGCGCTTGCAGGCCTCGATCACCATCGCAGGATCCTTTACCGCCACGGTGCCGAGCACGATGCGGCTGATGCCGCGTTCGATCCAGTCCGCCGCGGTATCCAGCGTGCGGATACCGCCGCCGAGCTGCACCGGCACGTCGACCGCCGCCAGGATCGCATCGACCGCCGCCGCGTTGACGGGCTTGCCGGCGAAGGCGCCGTTCAGGTCAACCACATGGACCCATTCGCAGCCCGCATCGGCGAACTGTTTCGCCTGCGCGCCCGGGTCGTTGTTGAACACCGTGGCGTCATCCATTTCGCCGCGCCGCAGACGGACGCAGGCGCCGTCCTTCAGGTCGATTGCCGGGTACAGGATCATGAGTCCGCCTGCAGGTCCTTGTAGTAATAATACCCTTCGACCCAGGCGCCGTTGACATAGGCGTATTTGGGATGGGTTGCGAATTTCGTGTAGCCCGCATGTTCATACAGGGCGATAGCCGCTTCCTGGGTGGCGCGCACATCGAGGTTGAGCACGAGGAACCCGTCCCGGCGCGCCTCTTCCTCCGCGGTCCGGGTCAGCAGCCGGGCGAGCCCGTGACCGCGCGCCCAGGGGGCCACGAAATTCGATGTCAGCGTCGCCGAGGAGGCCTGCGCCTCGTTATTGCGCGACGGGCGGACCAGTTGCGCCGACCCGACGCAGACGCCGTCCAGCCGCCCGAGGAACACGGTGCGTTCCGGCACCAGCAGCGCGCCGCGCCAGAAACTTTCCAGCACCTGCCGTGGCGGCGCCTTCAGCCAGCCGAACCCACCGCCTTCCGCGATCGCGGATTCAGCGGCATCGCACAGGTCGTGCAGATCCGATCCGTTGATTTCCCTGGCCTTGGATACTTCGATACTTGGCATAACTCCGTCCCGGTTTACGGATTCCAGTTAAGAAAATTCTCGATCAGGCGCAATCCCAGCGTCTGGCTTTTTTCCGGATGAAACTGCGTCCCCACAATATTGTCCCGTCCAACGACGGCGGTGATGGAACCGCCGTAATCGGCCGTCGCCAGCACCTCCCCATCCTGTGTGGCGGCAAGGTGATAGCTGTGCACGAAATACATATGGGGGTCCGGACCAAGCCCCGCCAGCAGCGGATGTGCGCCCCGGACCGAAAGATTGTTCCAGCCCATATGCGGAATTTTCAGCGCCGGGTCATCCGGCGTGATCGCCACCACATCGCCTTTGATCCAGCCGAAGCCGTCATGCGCGCCGTGTTCGAGGCCCCGCGTCGCCATCAGCTGCATGCCGACGCAGATGCCGAGAAACGGACGGCCGCCGCGGATGACCGCTTCCTCGAGCGCGTCCAGCATGCCGTCCAGCGCCAGCAGCCCGCGGCGGCAATCGCCGAAAGCGCCGACACCGGGCAGGACGATCCGGTCCGCCCGGCGCACATCGTCGGCCCGCGCGGTGACCAACACATCGTGGCCGCCGACATGCTCGAACGCCTTCGCCGCGGAGCGCAGGTTTCCCGAACCGTAATCGATTATGGCGACAGTCATCGACCCGTCTGCCTTTCCGTAGCGTTTGATGGCCGCGTAGCGGCCGCTGTATTGAAACGAAGCAGCCTACATCGAGCCGCCGAGCACGCCTTTTGTCGAAGGCACGGCATCCATCTGCCGGGGATCGGTTTCAACCGCCTGGCGCAGCGCCCGCGCCAGACCCTTGAAACAGGATTCGACGATATGGTGATTGTTTTCGCCATACAGGGTTTCGACATGCAGCGTGAGACCGGCCGATTGCGCGAAGGCCTGGAACCATTCCTTGAACAGTTCTGTATCCATGTCGCCAAGCTTCGGCCGCGTGAAATTCACCTTCCAGACCAGATAGGGCCGGTTCGAACAGTCCAGCGCGACCCGCGTCAGGGTTTCATCCATGGGGATCAGCGCCGAACCGTATCGGCGGATACCGGCGCGGTCGCCCAGCGCTTTCGACACCGCCTCGCCCACCACATAGCCGGAATCCTCCGTCGTGTGATGGAAGTCGATATGCAGGTCGCCCTCGGCGCGCAGGGTCAGGTCGATCAGGCTGTGCCGCGATAGCTGCTCCAGCATATGGTCGAGAAACCCGATTCCGGTCTTTACGTCGTACCGACCGGTCCCGTCGAGATCGATGCTCGCGGAAATCCTGGTCTCCTTCGTATTACGTTCGACTGTCGCCGCCCGCATCACACACCTCCGATGGCTGAATCGGGCGCTTTTTAACAGTGCCTGCGCCAAAGCGCCAGCAATGAAGGGCATGGCGGACCGATTTTGGCGAAGTGTTGCCTGAAAATTCGCGGTTTCCGGCGGCTGCCGCATTGACATATAATTGCAGAAACGTTTCGAGAATACCGTGTTATGAGAATATTGCGTTGCATCCTGCCCCTTGGTCTTCTGCTGATCCTCGGGGCCTGTGCCGGACCCGCCTTCCAGAAAGCCGAGCTGTCGTCCGAGGCGATTGACACCGAAACGCAGAAACAGGCCGCCGCCCTGTTGCAGCACCGGCATCGCCAGATTGAACGGCTGCAGAATGTCGCCTATCCGATTTTCCGGGACGGCACGGAACTCTGCGGCGAGAAAGTCACCCGGGCGCTGGGATTCATCGCCGCAATTGCGGGAGATTTCGCCAGCTCGGAGCAGGCCGCCGCAACCGAGGCCTTCGGGCTGGGATCCCTGCCGAAGGTCATTTCGGTCGTCCGGGAGTCGCCGGCCTGGCAGGCCGGGCTGCGAGCGGGCGATACCATTGTATCGTTCGACGGGTTGCCGATCCGCACCGGCGATACCGCGTCGGACGATTTCGATGACAAGGTCCAGGCGTTCAACGAAAGCCGCAGCGAAGTGTTTTCGCTTGGCATCCGGCGCGGCGGCAAACCAGACGAATTGTCGGTCCGCCCCGATGTCCTGTGTGACTACCCGGTCCGGTACATGGCCGATTCCATGGTGAACGCATCGGCGGACGGCACGGAAATAGCCATTGCCGCCGGCATGATGCGCTTTGCGGAAAACGACGACGAGCTGGCGATCGTCATCGGCCACGAGCTGGCCCATAACACGATGCGTCACCTCCAGAAGCGGCAGACGAACCATGCGGTCGGCACCGTCGCCGGGCTGGCGCTGGATATTCTGGCGGCGGCCGCCGGCGTCGACACCCAGGGCGCGTTTTCAAGCGCCATGAGCGATATCGGGGGG
>CAXBEC010000404.1:0-3695 GCA_963974145.1 uncultured Alphaproteobacteria bacterium
CCGCCGACCTGATCGAATTCGACGCCGAGCCGCTGGACGCCGTTACCGACCCGCAGGAGGCCGGCAACCCGGATGCACCGCAATTGCATGACGAGGCGCCGGGCAATCTGGCGCTGGACTGGGAGGTTGGCACCCCCGATGCGGTGGAGCAGGCTTTTGCCTCTGCGCATCATGTTTCCACCCTGACCTTCCGCAACAACCGCATCGTTGTCGCGGCGATGGAACCGCGCGCCGCTGTTGCGGTCTACGATGCGGCGCAGGACCATTACACGCTGCACATCCCCAGCCAGGGCGTGTTCGGGCTGAAGGGCTCGATTTCAGAGGCAATTCTTGGCGTCAGCAAGGACAGGATGCGGATCGTCACCCGCGATGTCGGCGGCTCCTTCGGTATGAAGTCCGCCCCCTATCCCGAATATATCGCCTCGCTGGTCGCCTCGCGCCTGACCGGGCGGCCCGTGAAATGGTGCGACGAACGCTCCGACAGTTTCCTGTCCGACCAGCATGGCCGCGACAGCCGGGTCGAGGCGTCCATCGCCTTCGACGCCGACGGCAAGCTGCTGGCCGGGCGGGTGATCGGCCATGCCAATGTCGGCGCCTACCTGTCGCCGGTCGGGCCGAACGCGGCCTGCGGCAATATCATGAAGAACTTCCCCGGGCTGTACCGGCTGCCGCATATCCATGTGCGGACCATGGCGCGCTTCACCAATACCACGCCAATCGGCGCCTATCGTGGCGCCGGCCGGCCGGAAGGCGTGTATTACATGGAACGGCTGATGGACACCGCTGCCCGCGAAATGGGTATGGACGCGCTGGAGCTGCGCCGCCGCAATTTCGTCACCGCGGCGGAGATGCCCTATACCTCCGCCAGCGGCATGACCTATGACAGCGGCGAATTCCCCGAGATCGTCGAGGAAGGGCTGAAACACGCCGACTGGGACGGCTTCGAGGCCCGGCGCGCCGAATCCGAAGCGCGCGGCAAGCTGCGCGGCCGCGGCCTTGCCTGCTACCTGGAAGTCACCGGCCCGCAGGCGACCGAGATGGGCGAGTTGCGCTTCGAGGAAGACGGCACTGTCACCATGGTCTCCGGCTCGCTGAACTACGGACAGGGCCATGCCAGCACCTTCGCGCAGATCGTCACCACCCATCTGGGCGTGCCGTTCGAAAGGCTGCGGCTGCTGCAGGGCGACAGCGACGAGTTGATCGCCGGGTCCGGCACCGGCGGATCGCGCACGGTCATCGCGGCGGGGACGCTGCTGGTCCATGCCGCCGACATGGTGATCGAGAACGGCCGCAAGCTGGCCGGCCATGTGTTGGAAGCCGCGGCCGAGGATATCGAGTTCACCCGCGGCACGTTCCGCATCGCCGGCACCGACCGCGCCATCGACATCATGGACCTGTCCGAACGGGTCCGGGCGATGGGGCCGCTGCCGGAAGGCCTGCCGCCGTCGCTGGATGCGAAGCTGGCGGAAGAAACCCCGCCATCCGCCTTCCCCAATGGCTGCCACGTGGCGGAGGTCGAGGTGACGCCGGAAACCGGCGAGGTTGCCGTGGTCCGCTACAATGTCATCGACGATTTCGGCACCCTGATCAACCCGATGCTGGTCGAGGGCCAGGTGCATGGCGGCATCGTGCAGGGGCTGGGCCAGGCGCTGCTGGAGCACACGGTCTATGACAGTGAGGGCCAGCTCGTTGCCGGCTCCTACATGGATTACGCCCTGCCGCGCGCCGACGAGATCCCGGATTTCGGGTTCGCGTCGCGCCCCGTCCCGGCGAAGACCAACCCGCTGGGCGCCAAGGGCTGTGGCGAGGCCGGGACCACCGGCGCGCTGCCCGCGATCATGAATGCGCTGGTCGATGCGCTGCACCGGGAATGCGGCGTTACCCATATCGACATGCCGGCCACGCCGGAGCGGGTCTGGTCAGCGTTGAACGCAAGGGGTTAAGCTTACCCGCAAAGTCGAAACCACAGCACGGTCGGGGGGACCAGCGCCATGGATATTTCGCCGGAACAGCAGCGCGCGATGCTGCGCCAGATGCAGACCATCCGCCGCTTCGAGGAACGCGCCTCGGACGATTACAACGCGGGCAATATCTACGGCGTGGTGCATTGCTATATCGGCGAAGAAGCGGTCGCCGTCGGCGTCTGCTCGGCCCTGACCATCGACGACAAGATCATCAGCACCCATCGCGGCCACGGTCACTGCATCGCCAAGGGCGCCGACCTGAACCGCATGATGGCAGAGCTGTATGGCCGCGAGAGCGGCTACTGCAAGGGCAAGGGCGGGTCGATGCATATCGCCGATTTCGGCATCGGCATGCTGGGCGCAAACGGCATCGTCGCCGGTGGGCTGCCGATCATCCTCGGCGCCGGGCTGGCGGCGCAGATGGACGCAAAGGGCGGCGTGGCCGTGTGCTTCTTCGGCGACGGCGCCTCGAATGCCGGGCCGTTCCACGAGAGCATCAACATCGCCGCGAAATGGAAGCTGCCGATATTATACGTCTGCGAAAACAACCTGCACGCGGCGCAGACCCCGGCCTCGATGACCCTGGCGCAGCCGGATGTGGCGGCGCGCGCCCAGGGCTACGGCATCCCCGGCGAGATCGTCGACGGCAATGATGTCTTCGCCGTGCACGCGGTCGCAGCCAGGGCCGTCGAACGCGCCCGGGCCGGCGACGGGCCGACCCTGATCGAATGCAAGACCTATCGCTGGCGCGCCCATACGGAACGCAAGGGCCAGGTCGACCACCGCGACCCGGCGGAGCTGGAAGCCTGGATGGCGAAGGACCCCATCGCCCATCTCTCGACCCGCCTGAAATCCGGGTCGGGCGGCTTCACCGACGCGGATTTCGCCGCGATGGACGCGGAGATCCTCGCCGAGATCCAGGCCGCCGTGGACTTTTCCCTCGCCAGCCCCTTCCCGGAACCGGACGACGCGCTGGACGACCTGTTCGAGCCGGTCGCGGCGGGGAGGAACTGAGATGCGCGAGATCACCTATGCCCAGGCCGGGATCGAGGCCCTGTCCGAGGAAATGCGGCGCGACAACAAGGTGTTCCACCTCTCCACCGACCCGCCCGGCCCGCTGCTGAAGGAATTTGGCGAGGCCCGCATCCGCGCCACCCCCATCGCCGAAAGCGCGCTGACCGGCATGGCCATCGGCGCGGCGGGCTCCGGCTACCGCCCCATCGTGGACTGGCGGCAGGTTACCTTCGCCTTCGTCGCCATGGACCAGATCGTCAACCAGGCGGCCAAGATCCACTACATGTTCGGCGGGCAGACGACTTTCCCGATCCTCTACCGCGCCGGGGTCGGCGGCGGCGGCCGCATCGCCGCCCAGCACTCGCAGAGTCCCTATTCCATGTTCATGAACATGGCCGGGCTGAAGATCATCCTCGCTTCCACCCCCCGTGACGTGAAGGGACTGCTGAAATCCGCGATCCGCGACGACAACCCGGTGATCTCCTTCGAAAGCAACCGGCTGGGCGGGATGAAAGGCCCGGTGCCGGATGCCGACGACGACGAGACGATCCCCATCGGCAAGGCCGACATCAAGCGCGAAGGCAGGGACATCACCATCGTGGCGCTCGCCTGGCAGGTGCATGAGGCGCTGGCGGCGGCGGAAACCCTCGACAGGGAGGGCGTCTCCGCCGAGGTACTCGACCCGCGCACGCTGGTGCCGATGGATGTGGACGCCAT
>CAXBEC010000405.1:0-3681 GCA_963974145.1 uncultured Alphaproteobacteria bacterium
GCACCCCGTTACTGGAGGCGTCGATCCCATGGCCCGGTATGAAGACGGAAGGGCCATCGGCGTAGAGATCTGCCGCGCGTTCGATTTCCGGTGTCGGTACGCCGGTCAGTTTGGCGGCCCTCTCCGGCGGGTATTCCGCGGCCCGTGCGGCAAAGGCGTCGAAGCCGTGGCACCAGCGCTCGACGAAAGCCTTGTCATGACGGCCCGACCGGATCAGCAGATGCGCGATGGAGAGGGCCAGCGCCGCGTCGGTATTGGGGCGCGGCTGCAGGTAGAGATCGGCGATATCGGCGGCCGGGTTGCGCAGCGGGTCGATGACGCTGTTTCAGCCGCTTCAGCGCCATCCATTGCGACGGGTCGGCGGCCTGCGGGTTGCGCCCGACCAGCATGGCGCATCGGGCATTGTCGATGTCTTCGCCATTCTTTATCGGCGTCCCGGTAATTTTTTCGCTCAACCCCTGGCAACCGCCGCACAGGTCCTGATTGATCAGCCAGTTCGGCGACCCCATAGACCGCAGCAACAGGGCGACGATGGCCCCGCGGCTGAAAGCGGCGCCGCTGACCGCCCCGGCGAGCGCCAGCGGCCCGTGTTCCGAACGAACAGTGGCCAACCGGTCGGCGATTTCATCCAGCGCGTCATCCCAGGATATCCGTTTCCAGGCGCCGCTGCCTCGTTCGCCGGTCCGGCGCATCGGATGCAGCAGGCGGCTGTCGTTCTCCGTCCATTCTCGGACGGCGCGGATGCCCTTGACGCAGAACGCGCCCTGGCTGGACGGATGATCCGGATTGGGGCCGATCTTCACGATCGCGTCGCCGCGCATGGTGACGAGCGATCCGCAATAGGTGTTGCATTCCCAGCACTGGCTGGGGTGTACGGTGATGTCATCTGGCATGGCGCGGTCGCCTTGTTGCTGTCTGCACGGATCATCCTATCATGACAAAGGGGCGCCCGGCTGGATAGACCGGACCCGCGCCCGCTCGCGACGGGAAAGGACGGCATGGACAAACGGCGGTATCAGGTTTTTCTGGCGGCATTGAGTGTCGCCGTTTCCGCGATGGCGGTGTCGCCGGGAACCGGGGCGCCGCTATGCACCGCGGCGGCGCAGGCCGGAAAGTTCGAATTTCCGCTGGTGCCGTGCACCCCGGAATCGCAAAAACGGGCCACCGCCATGATACAGGACTGCAACCGGGTACTGGATGCGGCAAACGGGACAATGCCGCAAAAATCACGCGCCCAGGCGCTTTACGGCCGGGGCCGGGCCCATGTGCAGCAGCTTTTCTGCGGCGGGGAGGCGGCGGCGTTCGACCAGGCCATCCGTGATCTCGATGCGGCGATCACGCTCGACTCCGGGTTCCGGGAGGCCTATGCGGCGCGCGCGCTGGCCTATGAATACCAGGGGGACCACCAGGGCGCGGTGCTTGATTTTCGCGAAAGCTACCGCCGGGGCGTACCGCCGCGCTGGCTGGTGGAACGGCTGGAAATCATCGAATCCGCACCGTAGACCGGGTCATGGTTGCCGTAATCGCCACCGGCGATTCCGCAGCCATGTGAAGCAGGCGGATCTCGGTGACGGTCTCGGAACGGCAGGTTGCGGATCCTGTGACTTGCGTCACTGCGATTATTCGTGAAATCGGCGATTATCATTGCACGTTAGACAGACATGCAGGCAACGCCGACAGGCGGCCGCAGAAGCGATTGGAGAAAAGAATGAAAAACCTTACTGCCGTTCTTGCCCGTTTCTTCCAGGCCCGTTTCAGGGTCTATCACCCGGAACGCCGTTACATGCGCGGTTAGATCAGATTCACAGGCTTAAAGGGAACCTGGCGCGGTTTCCTTTACGCCTGACGCGCCTTGTTACGGCGCCGAAATATACAGGCACTTGAACCAAACGCCCTGACGCCGTCTACTGTGCTGAAATCAACACCGCAGCAGGATGGCCCCCATGAAGCTCTATACAACGAAAATTGCCCCGAACCCACGGCGCGTACATATCTTCCTCGCCGAGAAGGGGATTGATGTCGAGTCGGTGGAAATCGATCTCGCGGCAAAGGGTAACCTGAGCGCGGATTTCATCGCCAAAAACCCGCTGGCTCGTGTTCCTGTCCTTGAATTTGATGATGGCAGTTATCTGGCGGAATCGGTCGCGATCTGCCGTTATTTCGAGGAAATCCAGCCCGAACCACCCCTGTTCGGCACCGATGCGCGCGACAAGGCAAATGTCGAAATGTGGAACCGGCGCATGGAATCGGAAATCCTGGGTCAGGTGTCCGGATGTTTCCGGCACAGCCATCCCTATTGGGAGGGCCGGATCGAGCAGGTGCCGGCGTTCGGCGAACTATGCCGGAAAACGGTGCTGGAGCGCATGGACTGGCTGAACGGCGAACTGGCGGATCGCGAATTCATCGCCGGGGAACGCTTCACGGTTGCCGATATCACCGCCTTTTGCGGCATCGCGCTGGGAAGGATTCCGAAAATCCGCATCCCGGAAGCGTGTACCAATCTGCAGCGCTGGTATGACGCCGTGGGCGCCCGCCCCAGCGTCGCGGGCTAGCACGCTTTTTATGGTGCTGGTCTAATGCTGCTCGTCGCCGCGCATGCCGAGCCACAGCATCCAGCCCAGTACCGAGCCCTTGACCCGGGGCAGGAACCATAAGGTCAGCGCGATGGTCACAGGCGGCCAGATGACCCAGTGTACCCAGCTGGGCGGCGCGGCCGCTTTTTCCAGCGCCAGCAGCAGGGGCACGACAATATGGCCGACAATCATGATCGTGAAATAGGGCGCGATATCGTCGGTGCGGATTTCGCCGACCGGCGCGCCGCATGATCCGCAATCCGTTTCGGTTTTCAGATACCGGCGATACAGGTTGCTGTTGCCGCAATTCGGGCAACGGCAGGAAAAGCCGCGCGTGATGGCCTGACGCAGGTCGATACCGATTGTTTTTTCCATGACTGCTCCGAAACCGTTTCAGGCTGTTACCATGAGGTTGTACCCTTTGCAGGCAAATACCGCCATTGCGGTGAATTGCCACGGTGGGGGCGGACCAAAAATCGGAGCGGGGAGGACGTCATGGTTGACGATTCTAAAGGAAAGGGAAGCAAAAGCGGTGACCTTCCCTGGCAATGGAAAATTGTCCCAGGGTGAATATGCGGCGCGTGTGTCAGTGCCGCGTATCCGAAAACTGCTCGACCGGCATGACATCCGCGCCAGTTTCTTCGTACCTGCGGTGGTGGCGATGCTGTGGCCGGATGAACAGCGGACCCTGGCGGAAGAGGGGCATGAAATCGGTATCCACGGCTGGATTCATGAACTGAACAGCGAACTGCCGGCGGCCGATGAGCGCGATCTGCAGATGCGCGCGGCAGATGTGCTGGAGCGGATCTGCGGGGTTCGTCCGGTGGGTATCCGTACGCCGTCCTGGGATTTCAGCCCGCAGACCCTCGCCATCACCCGGGAAATGGGGTTGATCTACGATTCCTCGCTGATGGCGGATGACGACCCCTATGAGATGCTGGAAAACGGTGAAGCGACGGGTGTGGTCGAACTGCCGGTGGAATGGGTCAAGGATGATGCGGTCTATTTTAACATGGACCGGTTTTCGGCGCTGCGCCCCTATACGCCGCCATCGGGCGTGCTGGAAATTTTCAAATCCGAATTCGACGGAGCCTATGCCGATGGCGGG
>CAXBEC010000406.1:0-3669 GCA_963974145.1 uncultured Alphaproteobacteria bacterium
TTCGAATTGATGTAATCCGTGGGTTCGCGGCCGGCGGCCTTGTAGGAAATATCCGGCCCATAGGTTTCGCGGATGGAAAATATTTCCGCCTCACAGGACATGCTCGACCACAGCCCGCTCGACCCGCCGAACAGGTTGAGGAAGCGGGCAAGCGCACCCCGGTTATGCAACATGGAAGTATTGCCGGAACGCGACCCGTCCAGGATCGCCGCGTTGCCGTATTTTTCGCGCACGCGCAGCAGCTGCGCCGCGACCTCGTCCAGCGCTTCGTCCCAGGAAATGCGCTCGAACTGTCCCGAACCGCGCGGGCCGACCCGTCGCATCGGGTATTGCAGGCGATCCGGGTGGTAGATTCGCTCGATCTGTCCGACACCACGCGCGCAGGCGGGCAGCGGCGGTAATTCGGGGTTCCAGCGTCGCTGGTCGGTTGAAATCTTGACGATCCGGTCATCGACCACATGCGCGTTCACCACACAGCGTCCGCCGCAATTATGGCCGCAGGTACTCGTCACGACTGTCTCGCCGGCACGTGCCGCCGGACGCGGCGCCTCGTAAACAGATTGCATCGGCATCCCCTGTCTCCTCCCTCTGCCCGTCGTCAGGAAACGGACGTCGCCGTTACCTTCTCCGGCCTTTTACTGACCTATCCCCGCCCATAGCGGCACCCCACTCTAGCCCGAACCTGTATATTCGCAAATGCCGGGACCGGTTACGCGCGCAGGAAGCGTCTCGCTCAGACAACCTTGGGCTTGCTTAACCTGGTACGCAGATAGCGCTGCGCCGGGCGTTCGACAAGGAAGGTGATCATCGCTGCCAGCGCAATCGCCACAGTGGACGCGACGAGAACCTGCACCGGATACGCCAGTGGAAGGTTCTGCATGATGACATAGCCGATTTCCTGATGCACCAGGTAGAGCGCATAGGAAATCGTGCCGAACCAGACCAGGAGCGGGTGCGCCAGAAAGGAAAGCCATTCCATCACAGCGGCGTAAAACACGGCATACAGGGCAAGAAGCGCGGCGGCGACGCCGACCGGGTATTTGATGATGATCGTGACAATCGAAATCGCAATGACCGCGCGGTCGTAATTCGAAAGCGTCTTGTGCGTCCAAAGGCGATAGAACACGATCCCGGCGGCAAAGAAATGGCCATAATCAAGGACCAGAAGATAGACAATCGGATAGGGTATGGGATTGGGCACGCCCATGAAGGCATAGCCGAGCACCAGGATGGACCAGATAACCAGGTAGAGTTCAATCCGCTCCCGCAACCGGAACCGCATCAGGACCATTATTAGGATATAGAACGACAGCTCTACCGTGAGGCTCCAGTAAACGCCGTCAATATACGAAACATGCAGGAATCCCTGAAACATCGTCAGGTTCATGATGAAGACTTCGACACTGACGTTCCTGTAATCGCTCGCGAACACAACCAAGACAAATGTTGTGGCGGTCAGCGCCGTCCAGTACGCAGGATATAAGCGGGAGAACCGCCGGTTCATGAAATCCCGGATGGATCGGGATCGCGAGACCGTGAGAAAAATTACGAACCCGCTGATCATGAAAAACAGGTATACGGGAACTTGGCCAAAGTAATAGAAGGGAAAGGAATCGGGTCCCAGCCCCTTGATATCTCTTATATGGTCGATAAACAGCGTATGATAGCGGATCGTGTAATGGTAAATCAGGACCGCCAGCGCCGCCAGGCCTCTCAGGCAATCCAGGATCAGAAACCGGTCATCGCTTCGTTTCATCTAAGGATTTTCGGTAAATTCTGAAAGAAACCTGGTCCAGACCAGATAACCCTTCGCGTTCAAATGAACCCCGTCCGGTTCGTAGTAGGACGGTTTGTCCGTCAGTGAATCCATGACCGGATAAGGGTCGGCGAAGACACAGTTTTCCCTACAGACTGACCGCAGCATCTTGTTGACGGACTGAATGGTTGCGTTCATTTCCGGCGCCTGTGTCGACGTTTCCAATTGGGCCTGCGACACGGGCAGGAGACCGCTCAGCACAACCGGCTTGGAAAGCCGCGCCAGAATATCGCGGATATTGTTAACAATCTGCACCGCATCACGCCGACCGATATCGTTATAGCCGATCCCGATGACCACGGCGCGGGCCTGGCTTACGGACCGGTAGCGCTCGATCCGCGCCCGTAACCCGACGGTCGTCTCGCCCCCGATCCCGAAATTCACGCCATCCTGCGCGATCTGTATGACGTCCAGCCCGAGGATATGGCTGTCTCCGAGAAAAATCAGCCGCCCCGGGGTCAGGTTCCGGTCCCGGCGCAGATGATGTGAAACCGTTTCCTGCTGGAAGGCCGTTATTTCCGGGTCTTCAATCAGCCCGATCGTAATGCCCAGCACATATCCGGCATGCGTATTGGCGACGAGGTAGACGATGAACGCCGCCGAAGCCAGGACATATGCCGGCATCAATACCGCTTTAAGTTTCCGCACCGAATATACTCACCCGCCGTTCAGGCGCCCTATCCCGCCGGGCAGTTCGCTTGCAGGAATGTTTTGATGTGACGCAGGGCAAGCCGCGTTCGTTGCGGCGCATCCTTCCACGGGTACAGGCTGGTCTCCGCATTCGGCGCCAGCAGCGCCGCTTCCATCGCGACAGCATAGGGGTGTGCCGGAATATCGTCCGGCAGGATCAGGATCGGCGTTTCACAGTTGCGCACGAATTCCCGGTCCACGGTGAATACGAAATCGGCCCGTTCGCGGTACATGTTGTTCAGGAAGGCATCGACCATCTCCATCGTGACATCCGGCCGCCGTTCACAGAGCGCCGGCCCCCAGCCCGCGATGTTATTCTGGTAAAACAGGTCCGGGATTTCCGGGCGGAAGCCACTGGGCTGAACCAGCACAGCGGCGTCGACCCGCTCCGATGCGCGGCGCAGCATGTTCCAGATGAACGGCCCGCCGATGCAGAAGCCCATCACCATGAATTTGTCGATCCCGAGATGATCCATCAGGCCAAGATGATCGTCGGTAAACGAATCCCAGGTCCGCTCGATATCCACCGGTCCGGAAGATTCGCCGCCATTGGCGTTACGCAGGTCCATCGTGATGCAGCGGTACTGGCCGGAAAACTCCGTCAGCGGATTAAACGGCGCCACCAGAGCGGCTTCGCCGGTAAAATTGCCAATGGTCGCATTCAGCCCGCCGCCGGCGATCAGCAGCAGCGGATAGCCCTCGCCGACTTCTTCGAAATGGATACGGACGGGGCCTTTTTCATAGAACGGCATTGCGTTTCTCCTTCTCCGTTAACGTACCCAGCGGGCGGGCCTGTCGTCTAAACAATAGTTTAACCATACCCGTCGTACCGTTCCTTTTTGCGGACCCAGAATCCCGTTACGAAATTTCAACAAATTGGCTGTATTTTCACAACCTACATTTTCAGATCGCACGGGGAAGTCCTGACCCGTCAACAGGAGGCCCCACATGACAGGTGAACCCAGACCCGCGTTGAAACTGCGCAACATCTGGCGCGACCTCATCATTGTCATCATCGTCACGAGCCTCGGCACGCTTGCCTTGCTGCAGGTGGATGCCTTCGAACTGCTGCGTCAGCTTTTCCCCAGACATGGCGCATGGGACCCCGAGGTGCTTATTCTCGGGATGACCGTTCTCTCGGTCTCCCTTGCCTGGTTTGCCTG
>CAXBEC010000407.1:0-3664 GCA_963974145.1 uncultured Alphaproteobacteria bacterium
CAGTTCCGGCGGCACGGCCCAGTCGCCGAGCCTGCGTCCTTCGCTCATCACGACCATGGCGATTTCCGCGCGCGGTACCATGCTGACACCGATCAGCAGCGCGCCGTTCCAGCCCATCATCCGGCGCGCCGGCAAGGCGGCGCCCGCAACCTTGCCCACGACCCCGGCGGCCAGCAGCACGACGCCAATCCACAAGCCGTATTCCAGCGCCGCCGGATCGAGGCTGAGCCCGATATTGATGAAGAAAAAGGGCGTGAACAGGTCGTAGATCGAACCGAACGACGCATCGACGTTGACTGATTTCGCATCGCGGCTGAACATCAAACCGGCGAACAGGGCCCCGACCGCCAGGGAAAATCCGAGCCATCCGGCAATGGCCGCGATAACGAATGTCATGCCGAGCACGATGAGCAACGGATCGGGCGTCGGTTCGATCCGCATGAAAAACGATGTAATCGGCTGTTCGAGGTAGCGCGAGAAAACCACGCAGAATGCGACGAAGAGCGCGACCTTCAGCAGGAAAACCCCGCCGACCTGCAGCACGGGACCGGCGATATCGCCATTGCCGGCCGCAAGAATCGGTGCGACGGCAAACAGCATGATCATGCAGGCGATACCCGACAGGTCGTCCAGTTCGGCGACATCCGTCAGCAGCACGCCGGAGTCGCTGTCGAGCACGCCCGCATCCCGCCACAGGGCCAGGGAGATGCCGATGCTGGTCGCCGTCAGGGCCGTGGCGGCGAAGAGGCTCGGCACCAGATCAAACCCCAGCAGGTACCGTGCCGCGCCATAGCCGAGAACGGCACTGAGACCGACATTGCCGGCCCAGACCCAGGTCGCGCGGCGCAACTGGCCGAGCATTTCCGTGATATTGCTTTCCAGCCCGACCCGGAACAGCAGCGCGACAATGCCGATTCCGCCGAGGAATTCGAAAACCACGTCGGTCTTGGCGGTCATAACGCCGCCATTGCCGTCCATGACGGCCAGTGCCACGCCAATCAGAATATGCCCCACCAGCCCCGGTATCCCGAGCCAACGGCATATGGCATGCGCCATGACGGCGGCGATGGTGGTACCGCCGAGCAGCATGACGACATAAGGCAGATGTTCGGGCATGTCCGTCGCCCCGGCGGTTTGCGATCCTGCGTCAGACCCTACGTCATATGCCGTCCGGCCCGCCGCGGCAACACGGGACGGGGATCAGTCGGCAGCGGCGTTATGCGCCCGCCAAGCGCCGATTGCCGGACGCGGCAGGCCCAGATGATCGCGCAGGGTTGAACCGGTATAATCCGCCCGATACATCCCGCGCTTCTGCAGTTCCGGCACGACGTGTTCCACGAAATCCTCGAAGGTGCCCGGCTGGTGGGTCGGGCCGATGACGAAGCCGTCGCAGGCCGGGGCGCTGAACCATTCCTCCAGCATATCGGCGATTTCCTTCGGGCCGCCGACCAGCGGGTCCTGCAGCAGGCCGCGCCCGGTAATCCGCATGAAATCGCGCGGCGTGGGATTGGTCACGCCGGTCGCCAGCACCCGGTCGCGCATCGCCTGCATGCCCTGGATGCCGGAAATCTCGTCATCCGTGAAGGGTTCATCCAGCCCCTTGGTCGCGAAATCGAAATTCAGCGCCTCGGACAATAAGGACAACTGGTCCATGTCGTTCGGCAGCTTGTCGTATTCGGCCCGCCTGTCCTCCGCTTCCGCCAGGGTCGCCCCGATGATCGGATAGACCAGCGCCGCGATTTTCATCATGTCCGGGTCGCGTCCCACGGCGGCGGCACCTGCCTTGAGCGAGGCATAGCTCTTTTTGCCGATGTCGATGTTCGGGTAATGCACGAAGATCAGCTCGCCCCAGTTGGCGGCGAATTTCTGGCCGCGGCCGCTCTGCCCCGCCTGGATGACCACCGGATGGCCCTGCGGGGTGCGCGGCACCGTGAACGGCCCGCGCGAGCTGAGGAACTTGCCCTTGTAATCCAGCCGGTGAACCTTATCCGGCCTGGCATAGACGTTATTGGTCTTGTCGATGACGATGGCGTCGTCTTCCCAGGTATCCCAGTGCCCCAGCACGACTTCCATGAATTCATCGGCGCGGTCGTATCGCGTGTCATGCGCGATGACGCCGTCGCGGCCCATGTTCCGCGCCTCGTTATCGTTGACCGAGGTCACGACATTCCACGCCGCGCGGCCCTTGGTCATCAGGTCGACGGTCTGAAACACCCGGGCAACGTGGAAGGGTTCGTAATAGGTGGTGGAATAGGTTGCTCCAAGGCCCAGCTTTTCCGTCACTGCCGCCATTGTCATCAGGCAGGCAATCGGATCCATCTTGATACAGCGGATCCCGTTTTCGACCGTATGACCGTGATCCCCGCCATACATGTCCGGCATCGCCAGCCGGTCATCGAAGAAAGCCATGTCGAACTTGCCCGCTTCGAGCACGCGGGCGATATGCTGGTAGTATTCCGGCGAATAGGAATCCGTCCGAGCGTCGGGATGACGCCAGGCGGCCGGCAGGGTGGTGCAGTTCTGGGCCTGCATAAACGCAATCAGGTGCATCTGCCGCATTGGTTTATTCCTATCAGCTCATTTCAGGTTTCCTACAGGTCCGCCAGAAGCGCCGGATCTGCTTTCGCTTCGCCGCGTTCGACTTTCTTCACCGCGGCGATCAGCCCTTCATTGACCGGCGTCGGGACACCGGTTTCGCGCCCCTTGGCCACGACAAGGCCGTTCATGTAGTCGATTTCCGTGCGGCGGCCCTTGCGCATGTCCTGGCCCATCGACGGGGTGGCGTTGGGGTTGCCCTTTGACGCCTCGGCAATCAGCCCGTCATCCAGGATCTTGCGGGCATCGGCGCTGCCCTTCACCGCCGCCTCATAGACGTCGGTCGTAACCCCCTTCATCTTTTCCAGCTTGAAACCGGACGCCTTGCCGACCGCGATCGATTCCGCCGCCAGCTTGATCTTGACCATGCGCAGATGCGGGTCTGCGGCGATCGCGGCCGCACCCAGCCCCGTGCTGGCCGCGACACCATTGCCACTGGCGTTCAGACACAGCTTGCTCCAGCGCTCACCCCAGAGATTATTCGTCACCATCGCGCTGTCCGTGTACGCGCACAGCCGCGCAACCTCTTTTATCCGGTCGGTTTCCTCGCCATGCATTTCGCCGGCGCGAAACACCGTATGCGAATTGCCCAGCAGCGGCACATTGCGGTTCACATGGGCGGGGCCACGCAGGTCGACGGATATCTTGGCCGCGATACAACCGGTTACCTTGCCCCAACCGGCAATTTTCGCAATGAATTCCTCATTCATGCAGTTCTGCAGCGAGACAATGAACCCCTGCGGCGCCAGATACTGCTTGATCAGATAGGTTGCCCATTCGGTGTCATAGGATTTGACACAGATGAAGGCGATATCGATAGGGTCGTGCCGGGACAGCGACTGTACGTCGCTCATATGGATCGCCCGTACGGGTACGATTTTTTCTTCCGCTTCGGTCACGCCGGTCAGATGCAGCCCGTCGCGGTTCATCTTGTCCACATGTTCCGGCCAGCCGTCGATGAAAACAACGTCTTCGCCATTCGCCACCATGTGGCCGCCGACCTGGCAACCGACTGCGCCGGCGCCGACAATTGCGATTTTCTTGCCCATATTCTTCCCCCGCTTCGAAG
>CAXBEC010000408.1:0-3656 GCA_963974145.1 uncultured Alphaproteobacteria bacterium
TATCTTTTCCAGTGACCCAAAATACCTGACGTAACGCCAGAATTGTTATGTAGTTTTATATTTTATAGATCTAAACGGTGGAAAATTAATAAATAAGATACAATAATCAGGTAATATGCGAAAATCATCATGGTTTTTGATAAAAATATCAAAAGAACGAAAAATGTGACGGGGGTCACTGAAGGTTTGGCGGAATTATCCGAGTATCATCGCAACTGGTGAACAGATTGAGGTGATTGACATGATGATCCATTGTGCCGCCATACGGGAAGCATACAAGGCCATCCTCGCCGACTGGGCGCTCGACGATCTGGACGTCAAGGAAAATGAAAACCGGCTCATCCAGCAGACTGCTGTGCTGGTATCGGTCCAACTGAATGCCAATGTCTCTGAAGAAAATGTCCGCGAGGTCGTCGGTCTCGCGCATTGATCAGGCGTGAAGCGTGGCCCCGGCCAGGTCGGGGCCGGTCGCTGCCCGGCGTTCAACCGAATTGATTTCATCCGACACTGTCGTGCGGTACAGCACACGCCGCTCGGTCATCTCCGCATAGGGCGTCGCCCGGTGCATCGTGCAGCGATTATCCCAGACAATCAGATCTCCCGCCTGCCAGCGATGGGAATAGACGAATTCCGGCCGGGTCGCGAATTCCGTCAATTCCGCAAGCAGCTTGCGACCCTTCTCGACAGGCCAGCCGATGACATGCGATGCATGCGCCGCCAGATACAGCGCCTTGCGGCCGCTTTCCGGCAATTCGCGCACCAGCACCTGCTGCACCGGCGGCAGTTCCTTGCGGGCGCCATCGGAATAATCCGTGAACCCGATCAGGGACCGGGAGTGGAAGATGCTGTGCTCGACGATCAGCCCGTCGATTTCCCGCTTGCGGGCCTCGGGTAACGCGTCATAGGCCGCGCGCATATCGGCAAATTCCGTGTTGCCGCCCGCCTGCGGAATCTCCCGCGCCGATAGTAGCGAACAGAGCGCGGGAACGTGTTTGAACGAATTATCCGTGTGCCACAGCTGGTTGGCCCTGGCATGCATGCGCCGGTCGTCATCCGGGGGCAGCAGCCTGCCTTCGTGATCGATATTGGTGATCGGCGACATTTCCTTGCGCCGGTCCTGCACTTCCTGCGGGCGGTGGTAGCGTGTCGTCGTGAAGACAGGCCCGAACAGCGCGCTGAATTCGACCTGCTGCGTATCGGTGACCGGCTGGTCGTGAAACACCAGAATGGCGTGCCTGTCGAATGCGGCCCGGATTTCGGCAAAGGTTTCCGGCGCGACGGGCCGGGTCAGGTCGACCCCGCCGATCTTGGCCATGAAGTGCCTGTGCAGCGGTGTCACGGAAACGGGCATACGGATTCCTCGAAACGTGTTGGCAGTCCCTGAACATGCCCACAGCCGTTGCGATGTGCAAGGCATCTTGTTTCGCCGATATGGAGAATGGGGCTAAGCTTCATTGCGGAGCATCGATGGAAATGCGTCTGGAGGGGGTTATGGCGAAGGCGAAGGGGCTGATGATTGCGGCGATGGAACCGCAGGCAACCGAGGAAGAAGAGTTCAACGACTGGTATGACCTGGAACATTTTCCGGAGCGGCAGGGCGCGCCCGGGTTTCTGATGGCGCAGCGCTGGATCTGCATCCAGGGCTGGCCGCGCTACCTGGCATTCTATGACCTGGACAGCGTCGACGCGGTGCATAGCGAGGCCTACAACGCCTTTATCGGTGAGAACCTCTCGGTCTGGTCGCGCCGGGTCTTGTCGCGGGCGCTGGGCAATTACCGGATGGAAGGCACGCTGATCTATCCCGACGACGCGATTTCGGTATCGAAAGACGAGGCGGGTTACATGGTGCTCATCCGTTTCGTCGGGGCCGGGGCAAACGGCGCGTGTGACATTATCGACGGGCTGCGCCGGCAGTTCGAATCCCGTCCGGAAGTCCGCCAGCTGCGCGTTTTCCGCGACGACGAGAACGCCGGTCGGGAGTTCCTCGGTGTGCTGGAACTTGCAGCACCCCTTGGCAGCCTGACCGTCGATATGGGGCAGATGGGCCCGGATTGCGGCACCATCCGGATGATGAACCTGTATACGCCCTATCTGCGCCGCCGCGTGTAGGGTGGCGGGCCGCGATGCAATGCGAAACCGCACGGAATTCGGCGCGTCCAGTCATCTGCTTGTTGACAGAAACAAAGAATGGCGCAAATTGTCCGCCATGATCCGGCTCTGCCGGGCTGCGATGTGCAGCCCGGAACCCGGGGGCTCTAACAAGCGGATTACGCCCATGCGCACGCTCGTTACCGCACTTATGTTTGCCGCCGCCGCCATTGCTGCCGGCACTGTCCAGGCAGCCGAGGAAAAGCGCCTCAATATCTACAACTGGTCGGATTACATCGCGGAGGACACCCTGTCCCGGTTTACGGCCGAGACCGGAATCAAGGTCAATTACGATGTCTATGACTCGAATGAAATCCTGGAAGCCAAGCTGATGGCGGGCTCGTCGGGCTATGATGTCGTCTTTCCATCCGTTTCGCCCTTTGTCGCGCGCCAGATCAAGTCGGGGATCTACCGGAAGCTCGACCGCGCCCTGCTGCCCAATATCAGCAAGCTTTCGGCATCAACAATGAAGGCGCTGACCGGCAGCGACCCCGGCAATGCCTACGCGATTCCGTACATGATTGCCGGGACCGGCGTCGGGTTTAACGTTGCCAAAGTGGCGGCGGTTGCCCCCGGCGCACCGACGGACAGCTGGGCGCTGATATTCGATCCGACCTGGGCGAAGAAGCTGTCAGCCTGTGGCATCTCCCTGCTGGACGATTCGAACGAAGTCTTCGCAGCGGCCTATGCCTATCTCGGCATCGATCCCGCGACCGAGAAGAAGGAAGACCTGGACAGGGCCACCGCCCTGATCATGGCGGTCCGGCCGTTCATCCGGTATTTCCATTCTTCCAGCTATATCAACGATCTCGCCAATGGCGATGTCTGTGTCTCGCACGGCTATGGCGGCGACCTGATCCAGTCCCGTGACCGTGCCGCCGAAGCGAAGCAGGGTGTCGATGTGCAGGTCTACCTGCCGAAGGAAGGGGCGCAGGCGGTTATCGACGTGATGGCCATTCCGGCCGATGCCCCGCACCCCGAAAATGCCCATGCCTTCATCAATTTCATGATGCGGCCGGACGTGGTCGGACCGATCACCAACGCGGTGGGTTACGCCAATGCGGTAGAGGGCGCGGAAGCCTTCGTCAGCGAGGAGCGGCTGCAGGACCCCGTGGTCTATCCGGACCGCGAAACCCGCGACCGGATGTTCGTCGTGCCGCTCAAGTCACCCGGCTTTGACCGTCTGCGGACCCGCAGCTGGACGCGGATCAAAACGGGCCAATGAGTGACAGCACCGGGCCAGCGGGCACCATCCTCAGCCTGGAGGCCGTGACCCGCCGTTTCGGCAGCGATACTGCCGTCGACACAGTCGATCTGGCGGTGAAGGGGGGTGAGCTGTTCGCGTTGCTCGGCCCCTCAGGCTGCGGCAAGACGACCCTGCTGCGGATGATCGCCGGGTTCGAGATTCCGGATGAGGGCCGCGTGGTGATCGACGGGCAGGACATGACCGGCGTACCGCCCTATGAGCGGCCGGTGAACATGGTCTTCCAGTCCTATGCGCTGTTTCC
>CAXBEC010000409.1:0-3651 GCA_963974145.1 uncultured Alphaproteobacteria bacterium
TGTCCAAATCACTCGGTAACGTCGTGGTGCCGCAGGAGGTCAACGACAAGTTCGGGGCGGAAACGCTGCGGCTGTGGGTGGTTGCCTCCGACTATTCCGAAGATCTCAAGATCGGCCCGGAGATCATCAAGCGGCTGACCGATTCCTATCGCCGTCTGCGCAATACGCTGCGCTGGCTGCTGGGCAATTTGCGGGCCTATGACCCTGCAAAACGGGTTGCCGTTGCCGATATGCCGGAACTGGAGCGCTGGGTGCTGCACCGCTTGCAGGAACTCGACACGCTGGTGCGGCAATGCGCCTCGGAATACGACTTCCACCGGATCTTCCGCGAGCTGCATGATTTCTGCGCGGTCGATCTTTCCGCCTTCTATTTCGATATCCGCAAGGACACCCTGTATTGCGACCGGCCGGACGATCCGACCCGGCTGGCGACGCTGACCGTGCTGGACGAGGTGTTCAACTGCCTCACCGCCTGGTTCGCGCCAATCCTCTGCTTCACGGCGGAGGAAGCCTGGCTGGCCCGGACCGGCGATACGTCGGATAACAGTGTCCATCTGCGCCAGTTCCCGGATATTCCCGCCGACTGGCGCGACGATGCGCTGGCGGCGAAATGGGCGATGATCCGTCAGGTGCGCCGGGCCGTGACGGGGGCGCTGGAAATCGAGCGGGCGGAAAAACGCATTGGGTCCAGCCTGCAGGCGACGCCGACCGTATACACGGGCGCTGCGGAAATCGCGGCTTTCGAAGGCGTGGATGCGGCGGAAATCGCGATTACCTCGGCGCTGCATATTGTCGAAGGCGCGCCACCGGCGGATGCCTTTACCCTGCCGGATATTCCCGGCATCGGTGTCGTGGTCGCACCGGCGGATGGCGAAAAATGCGAGCGCTGCTGGCAGGTGCGGACCGATGTCGGCGTCGATCCGGAAATGCCGGAAGTCTGCGGCCGATGCGCGGACGCGGTGCGGGTGTTGCGGGCGGCGGCGGAATAGGCGCCCCTTGTTGGTTCGTCTCGGTCTCGGGCTGGCGGTGCTGTCCGTTATACTCGACCAGCTCACGAAATGGCTGATCCTGACGCAGGTAATGTCGCCGCCGCGGGTGGTGGAGATTACCGGATTCTTCAATCTCGTGCTCGTCGGCAATCGCGGTGTCAGCTTCGGGCTGTTCAGCAATGACCTGCCCTGGGCGCAACCGGTAATGGCGGCGCTGGCGTTCGGTATTTCGATCATCCTGTTTATCTGGTTAAGGCGCGCGGAAACGCGCTACCTCGCGGTCGCCATCGGCCTGGTGCTCGGCGGGGCCATCGGCAACGCGATAGACCGGCTGGCGCATGGCGCGGTGATCGATTTTCTGGATTTCCACGCCATGGGTTATCACTGGCCAGCCTTCAATGTTGCCGATTCGACGATCTGTGTCGGCGTCGTCCTGATTCTTCTGGATGGCTTGTTTGCGAGGCCAAGTAATACCAAGTAATATGCCATCAGCACTTTTCTGCAGAACAGGGTTCGACCCGATGCGCAACGCCATTCCCATATCCGTTATAATATTTTTTGCTGCCGGACTCCTGTTGTCCGGCTGCAGCAATCAGGGGGGGAATATTCTGGGCTTCGAAAAGAACGCGCCCGATGAATTTGCGGTCGTGAAACGCGCGCCGTTAGCCCTGCCACCCGATTTTGGTCTCCGTCCGCCACGGCCAGGCGCACCGCGGCCCCAGGAAGAAGACGCCCGGGAGAGCGCGCAGAACAGCTTGTTGGGTAACACCACGGCGTCCGCACAGCCGACCCGGCGTGAAGCCCGCGCCCTGCGTGCAGAGCGTATAGGCAATCGATCGGCCGGTGAAATTGCCCTGCTGAACCGGACCGGTGCCCTGGATGTGGATCCATCGATCCGCCAGGTCATCAACCGTGAAACAGCGGGCGCCGTAGATGACGCGGACGAAGGTTTCGTCGATAAGCTGCTTTTCTGGCGTGAGAAAAAAGAAGCCCAGGGGACATCGGAATACGCGATTATCGACCCGACCCTTGAGAAACAGCGCCTGCGCGAGAATGAAAGCCTCGGAAAACCCGTAACGGCAGGGAAAACCCCGACGATCAAACGCAAGGAAGGCGGCCTGCTGTTCTAGCGCGGCTGCCCGGCGGAGATTAAAGTGCTGTAATCTTTCGCCTTCGACCTTGAGACCGCGCCGCCGCCGCCCCATCTTGCACGGTAACCACCCGGTATCGAATTGGAGGTTCCATGGCGCGGCTTGCGACAATTCTCACCCTATCGGCGATTCTGTCCGTCGTGGCGTCCCTGCCGGGACGCGCGGTCGTGTTCAGTCCGGAAACCTTCACCCTCGACAACGGCATGCAGGTTGTCGTGGTCAGCAATCACCGGGTCCCCGTCGTCACGCATATGATCTGGTACAAGGTCGGCGCCATGGACGAGCCGCCGGGCAAGTCGGGCCTGGCGCATTACCTGGAACATCTGATGTTCAAGGGAACCAAAACCCTGAAGCCGGGCGAGTTCTCCGCCATCGTGGCCCGCAATGGCGGACAGGAAAACGCGTTTACCTCGCAGGATTACACCGGATATTACCAGTCCGTCGCCGTTGACCGGCTGGAACTGATGATGAAGATCGAGGCGGACCGGATGACCAATCTGGTCCTGACCGACGAGATCATCGAACCGGAACGTCAGGTCGTGATCGAGGAGCGCCGCAGCCGCACCGATAACGAGCCGTCGGCGATGCTGCGGGAACAGGTGAATACCGCGCTGTTCCAGAATTACCCCTATCGTATTCCCATCATCGGCTGGCAGCATGAAATCGAGGGGCTGACGCGCGATGACCTGATTTCGTTCTACCGGACCTGGTATGCGCCCAACAACGCGGTCCTGGTGATTTCCGGCGATGTGACGGTCGACATGGTGCGGCCGCTGGCGGAAAAATATTACGGCGTCATTCCCGCGCGTCCGCTGCCGGAACGGGTGGCCTGGCAGGAACCACCGCTGAATGCGGACCGGACCGTGCAAATGAAACATGCAAGGGTGCGGCAACCGGCCTGGTCGCGGCGCTTCATCGCGCCGGGTGTCCAGTATGGCGCGGCCGAACATGCGGATGCGCTGCAGGTGTTGGGCGAAATCCTGTCCGGCGGCGCCACGAGCCGCCTGTACCGCACGCTGGTCGTCGAGGAGAAAGTCGCGGTCGAAGCCGGCGCCTGGTATGACGGCGACGGGCGCGGCCCCGGCGTCTTCGGCTTCTATATCTCACCGCCGCAGAATGGCGATATCCATGCCGCGGCGGCGGCGATGGATGCCGAAATCAAGAAGCTGATCGAAGAGGGTGTCACCGAGGACGAAGTCGCCCGCGCCGTCAGCCAGCTTCGGGATTCCGCAATCTATGCGCTTGATTCCTACCGGACGCCTGCGCGCGTGCTCGGCGCCGCGCTTGTCGTCGGCCGGACGATCGAGGATGTGGAAACGTGGCCGGACCGTATCGGCGCGGTGACGGTCGACGCGGTCAACCGGGCAATTGCCGCGGTTCTCAAGGATCAACACTCGGTAACGGCGCTGCTGTTGCCGGAACCGACGAGTTAAGGAAACCATCATGCCGAAGCGCATAATCTGCGGGATCGTCCTGGCAATTTTCTGGCTTGCCCTCACCCCGGCGCGGGC
>CAXBEC010000410.1:0-3645 GCA_963974145.1 uncultured Alphaproteobacteria bacterium
GATCTGCGTGGCGCGGTCGGTTTGCGGCGAGACGGCGTTGCCTGATTTTCTGTTAAGCGCCGCTGGCCAGCATACCGGACAGGGCGGTTGCGATGCCAAGGAACGAAAAGAAGCCAGCGACATCGGTGACCGTTGTCAGGATAATTGAAGACGCAACGGCCGGGTCCTGACCGAGCCGGGACAGCACGATTGGCACCAGTGCCCCGGCAATACCGGCCGCCACCATCGCAAATACCATCGACATGGCGATAACCAGGACCAGGCCCAGGCTGCCGCTCCACAGGAAGACGCCGATGCCGCAGGTGATCGCGATGGCGACACCGTTCCAGAAACCGGCATTCATTTCCTTGCGCATGACACGGAACCAGTGGCCGACCGTAATTTCCCGCAGCGCGAGGCCGCGCATCGTGACCGCCAATGCCTGCGCACCCGCATTGCCGGACTGACCGGCGACAACCGGCAGCAACACTGCCAGCGCGGTAAACGTGGCGATGGTCTGCTCGAACAGGCCGACGACCGATGCCGCGAGGAACGCCGTCAGAAGGTTGATCTGTAGCCAGGGCATGCGCTTACGCAGGGCGAACCAGCTCGACGACAGGGCGCGTTCATCCCTGCTGACACCGACCATTGTCTGGATATCCAGACTGGCTTCGTTCTTCAACGCGGTCAGCAGGGTGCCGTGCCGTACAATGCCGAGGATGCGGCCTTCCAGGTCGATGACCACCAGTTCTTCCAGATTATGCGATTCAAGCTTCTCGACCACTTCCTCACGCGGGTCCATCGGCCCGACGACGGCCGCAACCGGCACAGCCAGGGTCGACAGCACCGTCGTCGGCGCACTGAAGGCAAGCTTGCGGACATCGACCATGCCGGTCAGCCTGTTTTCCGGGTCCAGCAGCTTGATGAAATGGACATTGGCCGTGTCCTGATTGCGTTCGCGAAGCAGTTCAAGCGCGCGGTCGACGATAGCTTCCTCCGGCAGGCTGAAGACGGATGTGTCCATCAGGCGGCCCGCTGTCGCCTCTGGATAATCCAGTGCCTGGCGCAGTTGGGTGGTCAGGCTCTCGGGTAACCCGTCGAGAATTACCGCGCAGTCCTCATCCGAAAGCTGGCCCAGTATGGCAATGACCCGGTTCCGCTCCGGTTGCTGCAGCACGGCGAGTTGAACGTCCGGCGGTAGATGGCGCAGCACGGTCGCGCCGGTCATCGGTGTCAGGGCATTGACGACGGCGACGGCCTGTTCCGGCGTCAGGAATGACAGGTACCGGACAATTTCCTTTTCGGGAAGCGCGTCGATGGCCCGGGCAGCTTCGGTGGGGTAGACCGTCATATACCGGCCGGCCAGCGCCATGGCGGCGGATTGGGTCATTGACGGGCTCCTTCCGCTCGCTCGGTCGATTCATCCTGCGTCTTTGAAATCGACGTGGCCAGGATCTCTGCCAGTCCGACATAAAGATTATTGGCCAGAAGGACGTAATCGCCGCTATCCTCGCCGGCTTCGGCATCACGAGGCTGGGTCGCGGCCATGCGCAACGCGGCGTGGCGGATACTGCCGACGAGCTTTTCCGCCCGATCCACGACCGGCAGCGTATCGACCTCGTGCCACGCGGTATGGGCCAGGGCGCTATCCACCGTTTCACTTGCGCGAAGGATACCTTTTGCGGGCTGCGCGACAGTTTCGATCAATGCGCTGTCGGCAGCATTGAACAGTCGGGACAACGGGACGATACCGATGAGATGCCCGTCATTGTCCACCACATAAAATTCGCCGGGGGCGGATGGATGGCGTTGTATTCGCCGTCGGGCCGACTCAACGGTGCTTTCCCGCGGCAGCGTGAGCGGATGGCTTTCCATCCATGCGCCGACACGATGCATCGGTTGCAGCAGGATGACCTCCAGCTGGATTCGGGTTGGCGCAGACATTTTTTGCAGAATGGCGCTGCGTCGCTCATGCGAAACCAGCCGCAGGATGGCCGCCGACTTGCGGCGCGCCATCGCGCTCAGAACCGCAACGGCGTCATCGTCGTCCATATGCTCCAGACAGTCGGCTGCTGTATTTGGTGAAAAGGCCGACAGCAGGTCGATTGTACTGTCTTCAGAAAGCGTCTCGGCGAATGCGGCAATGGCTTCCGGTTCGCATTCCTCCAGAACGACTGCCGCTTTCGGCAGGTGCCGCTGGAGGAAAAGACTGGCGAGTATGTCAGGATCGCTCATGATTTCGCCTCCGCAGCCATGATCAGGGTGACTTCTTCGGCGAACAGATGCGCCGGGACGGTGAGCCGTCCGTCAATTGTTTCGATGATGACGGCGACATTGGAGATTTCGAGTATCGTTCCCTCGATGTCCCGAACCCGGATGCGCTGCCCCGGCCGGAAGTCCTGGTCGAGGTAATGCGCGCCGATCACGTTGCTGACGAAGACGCGGGCGCCGAGACTGAAAGCCAGCGACAACCCGCCGAGAAAGGCGGCGACGGTGACGGCCAGCACAGTAATGATGACGGTTATATCGATTCCGATCTGGTCCAGGCCGACAACCACAAGCAGGATCATTGTCAGGCTTTGGACAAGGCGCCCGGCGAGTTGCCGCTGGGCTTCGGTCAGGCCCGGCAGGGCGGCGGTTGTGGCGTCGCGGGCGATATTGGACAGGATGGCGCCAGCGAAAATGATCAGGAAACCGGAGAGGATGTTGGGCAGGTAGCTGACCAGCTTGTCCAGCCAGCCGGAAAATATGCTGAGGCCCAGGACGTTGGTTGCACCGGTCAGAAAGAAGAGAATGACCAGCCAGAAGATGATGCTACCCAGAACCCGCGCCGTCGAGCCCCGGGAATCAAGGCTCCGTGCGAAGCTGCCGAGGCCGATGGCCTGGGCGCCCCGGTTCAGTGTATGCGCCGACCGCAATGTCAGTGCGCGCAACAGCCGGGCAACCGCCCAGCCGACCAGCAGCAGAAAAAGCGCACCGATCAGTGAGGGCAGGAGTTCCAGCATAGAATCCGCGATCTGCCTCAGGCTTGTCGTCAGCGGCCGTATCTGTTCCAGCATCGTATTCGCTCCTCACATGGCTCGGGTCTGATTCAGGGGGAACCGGATCCGTTCGGCTTTCCTGCCTCCGGGGACTTCGGAGCCTCTTTCTCGTCTTTGTTCTGAACAACGCTGTCGTCCATGTCCTCCGGCTCGTCATCCGCCGACAGGGCTTCGATCCGAACGGATTCGACCCGGTGGTCTTTCATAGCCAGAACGGTAAACTGAAAATCACCGGAAATGACGACGTCGCCCTTTTCCGGCATGCGGCCGAGTTCGCTCATCATGAACCCGGACATGGTATTCGCGTTGATTTCCTTGTCGATCTGGAACCCGGTTTCGCGTTCCATGTTTGCCAGCGGCGCCAGGCCATGCGCTTCCCAGAACCCGTCGCGCCAGTGGATCGGGAATTCCTGTTCATGCTTGTCCGTCTCGTCCGCGATCTCGCCGACGATTTCCTCCAGCAGGTCTTCCAGGGTGACCAGGCCGGTGAATGTGCCGTATTCGTCGACCACGCAGGCCATGTGCGCGCGCTTTTCGCGCATCATGTCGAACAGGTCAGTGACTTTCAGCGTTTCGGGAACGACCAGCGGATCGCGGCAGTAGATTTCCAGGTTTTCCCAGGGCG
>CAXBEC010000411.1:0-3611 GCA_963974145.1 uncultured Alphaproteobacteria bacterium
TGGATCTGTGTTGAACCGACCAGATCCATGCCTTCGACAACGCCCGGCCACGCCTTGCACAGTGCAGCATGCTCGCTGAGTTCCGCGCCGGGCACCGCAGCACCGACCGTAAAGACACCGTCTTTTTCGGTGACGGTTGTCAGTTCCGGAATCTTCTTGATGTCGACAACGACAGACGGCGAAATCATGCCAGCCCGCAATTGCACCAGCAGGTCGGTTCCGCCTGCCAGAACCCGGCTTCCGTCTGCGCCAGCCAGCAGGGCTACCGCCTCATCGACCGAACCTGGCGCTTCATATCGCAATGTGTCCATGTCACTCCCTATGGGTTTTTAGCCTGACTTCCTCTTCGCATCGCGCATTGCGACACTACGACATGCACCGGCCACACTAACGCGCGGGATAGTTCGGAGTCCCCGTTGATGCGCTTGGTGTGATGTCGATGAAATCGCCTCAAATGTTACATTGCCAATGTAGACCGCCTCGCGCAAGAGCGAAGCGACCGATCAGCAAACGTTCACCATATTCATACAGCCCCGCCCCCGCCGCATCAAGTATTGCGGGAAGGGAAAGGGCCGTCGCAGCTACGTTGTGATAGCGCCGATGCGACATCTTCGCGGCGACACAAGGGATTTAACCTCGCAACCATACAGCGAACTAATTACCAGACGTCGTGAAAAGACCCGTAGCCGAATCGCGACGGCCCCCAGTAACCGAAATGACGGTGGCGGACGCCATAGCTCCAGTGCGGTCCCCAGGGATCATATGCCGCCGTTCCGTGCCGATAGGGGCCACGCGCGATACGCCAGGTTCCGTCCTGCCCGCGGCACGACGCGCCGTTATAGACATCCGTTCGGTCCCCGACGGTCACCGTTTCCTGGAAATCCCGGCAATCTTCCCCATAGGAAGATTTATAGGTTCGAGTCGGAACGATGGTCCCCCGGCTTCCCGTTTCGGGGTTGTGCCAGTTGGTGCCTTCACCGGACTTGCTGTTTTCCAGTGCCTCGGCACGGACGGTGAGGCGAATAGCGTTATCCGCGGCGGCCTGCGGATCGGTTGCCGACGTCCCCGCACAGCCTGCCAGAAAGGCGGCCGCTAGCAGTATTGCGGAGAATCCCGCGATATGCCCGGGAGAAAGAATTGTTTTCTGGGTTTCAAGCAAGGCCACACCCCGCAGGGAAAGCTACCGGTTCCGATGACGACGCATCATACCATAACCGGTATTGTGACCATAATATGGCGTCGCCGCGGACGGGGATTTGCATCCGCATGGCGCCTGCCGCCGGAACCGTTCTACATATTGTTGGCGCGCGGCAGTTCCTGCATCAGATTGCTGACGATCAGGGCCGCTTCGCAATTCGATGTTCCCGGATGGCGCCCGCGATAGGCGTACACGGCCGCGTCGAATGCCAGGTCATCCTGGGACCCGGTTTCCCGTTCGTGAATGTAGGTATCCGCAATCAACTGAAGGTCGCCGTCACATGCTGCCAGACAAATCATGTCGATATCCTTGGTTGGCGTCTAGTTATCATCGCATTTAGCGCGCATCACGCGCCCGAAACGTCCCCCAAACGGGGGAAAAACCGGCAGAACGCAGCGGATTCCACAAATAACGGGAAGATGGTTTTTACATTCAATATTGAATGTAATTTTTACACTTGTTCTTTGTGCTCCCGCGCCTTATTTCATTAATGAGGGGCATAACTGTGCGGGATGAACGACATGTTCGAGGCTTTCCAGTCCAAATTCATGGCGCCGTTATTCGTCGGCGCGCTTGCCCTGACAGGGTGCCAGACGGCGGGAAACAGCGGCCCCAGCGTCGCCTGGTCCGGCGTGGATGACGCTGCTATCCTGCTGACCACCGATGAATTCAAATACGCGCCCTCCCGCCATGTAGTCTTTAACGACATGTGGCAGCGCGAGGAATATGCGCTGTTTCAGGGCGACGACGTGCAGAGCGAGATTATCCTGTCCGTCGCCAATGAGCGCGATACCATCGTGCTGACTTACGAAATGACGATACCGCGCATGGTCCAGACTTGGAATATCGCGCGGAACCACGGTGTGGCCTGGGGCAACAAGGGCCAGATCGGCACGGCGCTCGGCTCCTATTTCTACCAGCACTTCACTCTGGCAGATAACAACCGGCCCTGCGTCGGCTTCGCCAATGAATGGGATGCGCGCCAGGATGACCCGAATCACCGCTACAGCAAGGTTCTGTTCGGCTACAGCTGCGGCAAGGTGGGCGACGCGCCGTTCTCCGAAGCACAGGTTACCAACCTGCTCGACAATATCCTGATCCGTGGCATCACGACGCGGCGGAATATCCGGTTCGAACCGGCGCCGCCGGCCAATGCGAACACGACCGGCGCCCGAAGCTTTGCGCAGGGCAATACGCCGGATACCGGCAACGCCAGCTTCCCCTTCAACATGGGTTACAAGTTTACCGAACCAACCGGCGATACGTTCCTGCGATAGGGTTCTCCGCCGCGTGGTACAACAGGTCTAGCCGGCGGCCCAGTGCGGTGGACGCTGTTCGGCGCGGGATGCCAGACCTTCCCGGGCCTCGTCGCCGCCTCGCCCCTTCGCGAAGGCCTCGGCGGACAGCGTGATGGCGGATTCGGTTACCGGCGGGCGGGTCCATTCCTGCACAATCGCCTTGGTCTGGACCAGCGAATCCGGCGCGCAATGCAGCAGGGCATCGACGACCCCCGCCACGGCAGAATCCAGTTCCGTGTCCGGAACGACATTGCTGACCAGGTTGATCCGGCGCGCCGTCGCGGCATCGAAAACCTCGCCGGTCAGGCAGTATCGGCGGATCTGCCGCAGCCCGATCCGGCCCATCATATAGGGCAGCATCAGCGACGGCGTCAGCCCGATCCGTGCCTCGGTGATGGCAAATCGGGCGCTCTCGCCCGCCACCACGACATCGCAGGCCGCGATCATGCTGCAACCGCCCGCCCAGGCGCCGCCCTGCACCTGCGCCACGACCGGTCGCGTGCAGGAATCGATGGCGCGATAGAGCGCCGCCAGCCGGTCCGTATCGGCCCGGTTCGCCGCGTCGTCCTGGTCCTGCGCGCGCCGCAGCCAGTCGAAATCCACCCCGGCACAGAAGACCGGACCGGACCCGGCGATAATCACCGCCCGAACCGAGGAATCCCCGGTGACGCGGGCAAACCCCGCCTGCATCCCGTCGATAATCGCCATATCCAGTGCATTGCGCCGGTCCGGCCGGTTTATCGTCAACGTGACAACACCGCGCGCATCGCGCGTTTCCAGAACAGGACTGCTCATGATTTTGCTCCCGGGTACCATGCGGCTTCGCGTTTCTCGGCAAAGCTTGTCAGCCCCTCATCGGCTTCCGCCGACATCCGTTTCATCGCATGGCCACGCGCCAGTGCTTCACTGGCCTCATCATCGATTTCCAGCCCCGCCATGTCGCGGATCAGCGCCTTGGTCGCCGTCACCGCATTGGGACCGTTCGACAGGATCGCCTCGATCACCGGCGCGGCCGCTTCATCCAGCCCGCCCACCGGGCAAACCTCATGCACGAAACCCATTTCCCGCGCTTCCGCTGCCGTAAACCGTTCGCTGGTCTGCGCGTAACGGCGGAC
>CAXBEC010000412.1:0-3590 GCA_963974145.1 uncultured Alphaproteobacteria bacterium
AGGACGTCAAATGCACCTGGGACCTGATTCTGGATACCGGTAAAGCCAAGCTGCGCAAGAACCCGCGCAAATCCTGGTACAAGAACCTCGAAAAGGTCACGGTGGATGGCGACCATAAAGCGACGTTTCATCTGAAGCGCAAGCAGCCGGCGTTCGTCGCACTTCTCGCGTCGGGATATTCGCCGGTATATCCCTGCCATGTGCCGCCCAAGACGATGCGAACGGCGCCAATCGGCACCGGACCATTCAAGTTCGTCGAACTGAAGCAGAATGAAAGTGTGAAGTTCGCGAAGAATGAAAATTACTGGAAAGCGGGAAGACCATATCTTGATGGCATCGAATGGACGATCATCAAGAGCCGCTCGACCAGGGTGCTCGCCTTCATCGCCGGTAAATTCGACCTGACCTTCAATGTCGATATTACAGTGCCGCTGCTGAAGGATGTCCGGGAACAGGCGCCCGACGCGGTGTGTGAAATGGTCGCGACGAATGTGTCCACCAACCTGATTGTCAACCGCGACAATCCTCCCTTCGACAATCCGGATATCCGCAAGGCGATGGTTCTGACGATTGACCGGCAGGCCTTTGTCGACATTCTGGGGCATGGCCAAACGGTCATCGGCGGTGCCCTGCTGCCGCCGCCAAATGGCGGCTGGGGATGGTCGCCGGAATATATGGCGACCGTTGCGGGCTACAACCCGAATGTTGAAGGTAACCGTGCGAAAGCCCGTAAGATTATGGAAAAGCTCGGTTATGGGCCGGACAACCGGCTTGCCGTCAATGTATCGACACGGAACATCGCGACGTATCGCGATCCGGCGGTGATTCTGATCGATCACCTGAAGGAAATCTATATCGACGGCACGCTGGATACGGTCGAGACCAGTAACTGGCACGCCAAGGTGGCGCGCAAGGATTACATGGTCGGGCTGAATCTGACCGGCTCGGGTGTCGATGACCCGGACACGAATTTTTATGAAAACTATTCGTGTGGTTCACAGCGAAACTATACCGGTTACTGCAATCCGGAACTGGAAAAGCTGTTCGAACAGCAGTCGATGATGGAGGACCAGGGAGAGCGGCTCAAGCTGGCCTGGGAAATTGACCGGAAGCTGCAGGAAGATGGCGCACGCCCGATGATCGTCCATAACAAGGGGGCCAACTGTTTCCACCCCTATGTGAAGGGCTTCGTGACCCATGTGAACAGCATCTACAACAACTGGCGGCTGGAAGACGTCTGGCTGGACCGGTAAGGCGGTTCCGGGCCGGCGCGGGGCGCTGGTTTCCGGACAGTGACAGTAATTTTTTGAATGAGCCGGGCACCCGAATTGCCCGGGTACCCGGCTCCCCCCCCCTTTTTAATCAGGCAATCCAGGAGAACAGAATCGAAATCAGCAGATATAGGAACGGTTACAGCAAAGGCGATGCTTTTTCGCCAAATCGAATGAGAAGCGGACGGGATGGCCGAAAACAGAAACAGCCATGCAGCCCTTGGCATGCCGGTAGCGATCGCGCATACTCTGCCCCTCGTTGTACGAAGCACATAAAAACGGGTTTGTGATTTGCACAGGCCAACCCATAAGTCAGATGCATGTAAGGGGGGAAGTAATGAACAGTATATTGCGCAAGACTGTTGCCGTTTCATCGGTGCTGGCGGTAACGCTGGTAGCGTCGGCCGCGATGGCCCAGAAGAGTGGCGGCACTTTGAAGATTTATCATCGTGGTACACCGCCGAGCGGATCGATCCACGAGGAAGCAACACATTCAACATCGTCGCCCTATATGGGCGTATTCAATAATCTGGTCATGTTTGACAATGCCATTCCCACGGAAACGCTGGATACGATCGTTCCCGATCTCGCGACCGACTGGTCCTGGAACGATGACAAGACCCAGCTGACCTTCAACCTGCGCGAAGGCGTCACATGGCATGATGGCAAGCCTTTCACCGCAAAGGACGTCAAATGCACCTGGGACCTGATCCTCGGTAACGGCAAGGCCAAGCTGCGCAAGAACCCGCGCAAATCCTGGTACAAAAATCTCGACAAGATCACGGTTGATGGCGATTACAAGGCCACGTTCCATCTGAAACGCATCCAGCCCGCCTTTATCGGCCTGCTGGCCGGCGGCTATTCGCCGGTTTACCCGTGCCATGTTTCGCCGAAGACGATGCGGACGAACCCCATCGGGACGGGGCCGTTCAAGTTCGTTGCGCTGAAACAGAACGAAAGCGTCAAGTTCGTCAAGAACGAGAACTACTGGAAAGAGGGCAAGCCGTATCTCGACGGCATTGACTGGACGATCATCAAGAGCCGTTCGACCCGGGTTCTGGCCTTCATCGCCGGCAAGTTCGACATGACCTACAACACCGACGTCCAGGTGCCGATGCTGAAGGATATCAAGTCACAGGCGCCGGACGTGATCTGTGAAATGGTTGCGACAAATGTCAGCACGAACCTGATCGTCAATCGTGACGCGCCGCCGTTTGACAATCCGGACATCCGCAAGGCGATGGTCCTGACCATAGACCGTCAGGCCTTCGTTGATATTCTGACCCAGGGTGAAGCCTTTATCGGCGGCGCGCTGCTGCCGCCGCCGAATGGCAGCTGGGGCTGGACTCCGGAATACATGAAGACCGTTGCGGGTTACAGCCCGGACGTCGCCAAGAACCGGGAAGAAGCGCGTAAGATCATGGAAGGTCTTGGTTATGGACCGGACAACACGCTCAAGATCAAGGTTGCGACCCGGAACATCGCGACCTATCGCGATCCGGCGGTGATCCTGATCGATCACCTGAAGGAAATCTATATCGACGCAACGCTGGATACCGTTGAAACCAGCAACTGGCACGCCAAGGTCGCCCGCAAGGACTACCAGGTCGGCCTGAACCTGACGGGCACAGGCGTTGATGATCCGGACGTCGCGTTCTTCGAGAACTATTCCTGCGGGTCGCAGCGGAACTATACCGGCTACTGCGACAAGGAAATCGATGCGCTGTTCGTCAAGCAGTCGATGATGGAAGATCAGGAAGAGCGCAAGAAGCTGGTCTGGGAAATCGACAGGAAGCTGCAGGAAGATGGTGCACGTCCGCTTATCCAGCACAACAAGGCGGGGAATTGTTTCCATCCCTACGTGAAGGGCTTCGTCACCCATACGAACAGTGTCTATAATAACTGGCGGATGGAGGATATCTGGCTCGACAAATAGACGTCGGCCATCGGCAATGAGGGCGGATTAATCGCTCGCCGATATATAACAAAAGCGGCCTGCCCCGAACGGGCAGGCCGCTGAACAGGGAGGCAGGCGGGCATGGTTGTTCCCGCTGGGAGGTGAAGTTTGAGTACGTATCTGGTCAAGCGATTCTTGCTGATGCTGCTGACGCTCGTCGGCATATCAATCATCATCTTCGTGATGCTGCGGCTGATGCCCGGCAATATTGTCGATATCATGTTCGATTCCGCCGGTTTTGTTGATCCGGCTGAAAAGGCGAATATCGAGAAGGAACTGGGGCTCGATAAGTCGATTCCGGTGCAGTATTACCACTGGATCACCGGGCTGATGCGCTGGGATCTGGGCTTTTCATATGTTTC
>CAXBEC010000413.1:0-3579 GCA_963974145.1 uncultured Alphaproteobacteria bacterium
CCATCCGCGGACCGAGGTCGTATAGATCGGCTGCCGTACCTGAACGACGCTCGCCGTGAAGACGGTGCGGGGGTTCTTCTGCGGATGCAGGTAGGCCGGATCCCAGGTAAACCCGCAGAAGGTGATCAGCGCGGGGATGACCGTTTCGGGGTCGGTCACCAGGTCGTCGTAATCGCAGGTAAAGACGAGATCAGGATAGCGCAGCTTCCATTCCGCCATGAGCAGCATGTGTTCATGAAAATAGGCGGCGATTTCATTCAGGTCATATGCGAATCCGTTGCCGTTGACGAAATAGTTCCGGTAGACGGAAAGGACCTGGTCCATCGGGTTGCGGGTCATGTGCACGATGCGCGCCCCCGGCACGGTGCGGGCGATCAGCCCGCAATACCAGAAATTGCCAAGGGCCTTGTCGGTGACAAGCCGGTTCCCGCCGCTCTTTTTCATCACGGCCCTGGCGTAGGAATCCGCCATGTCCTGCAGCGCCGCCATGTCGTCCGCAGGGGTTCCGGTAATCCCCGAATGCGCGACCGCATCCGCCAGCAGGGCGGTTTCACCCAGGTCGTGCACCATCGGGTTGAGCGATACGATCTGTTCCGCCAGGGTCGACCCGCATCGCGGCAGGCCGACGATGAAAATGCCGCTGGGCGCATCGTTGTTCCGCACCATGGCGCCGGCATTTTGCAGCCGCGTATCCACTGTCAGGACAGCATCGCGGATCCGGGCGGGTTCCGTTCTGTCGTACCGGATCGCCTGGCGCTTCAGCATGTTGGCGGCGCTGTACAGTCGGAAACTTGCCGCGGTATTGC
This sequence comes from uncultured Alphaproteobacteria bacterium, assembly GCA_963974145.1. Lineage (GTDB taxonomy): Bacteria > Pseudomonadota > Alphaproteobacteria > UBA8366 > MarineAlpha4-Bin1. Next base: position 807 of record CAXBEC010000413.1, read on the forward strand.
CGCAATCCTCCTCGGCCTTGGCGAGGGCGAAGTTCAGGTGCATCCGGTCCGTATCGCTCCACTTGCCCGCCGCAAGAAGCCGCATGTCCCGCAGATGCGGGTGATCCGGCGTGTAATCGATACACAGCGACAGGTGACGATGGACTTCCGCCAGTTCCGGCCGCAGGGCTAGTGTGCGTTCATAGGACCGGATGGCGCCGGGAATATCGCCGCTGGCGCCCTGCGCATTGGCGAGGTTCAGATGGGCCTCGGGGGTTGACGGCTGCAACGCCACGCCGTGTTCCCCGTGCCGTATGGCGCTATCGATATCCCCGCCCTGCATGCGCAGGGCGTTGCACAGGTTGATATGGGCCTCCGCGCAATCCGGCGCGAGCGCCAGCGCCCGCCGCAGACGGATAACGGCTGAATCGTAATGCCCCAGGCTTGTCTGCACCGCCCCCATGAGGACACAGGATGCGAGTTCGAGGTCTGTCGGAAGTCGCTTGCGGAGGAGCCGGTTGAGCGTTTTCTCCGCAGATGGAAAATTGCCGTCCCACGCTGCCTTCAGCGCGCCCCGATAGGCGGCGATGTTTTTTCCAACGTTTGACGTGATGGCACCGGCGATTGAATCGACCGTATCGGTAAAGGCGGGCGGCCAGAACGATTGCGGTATCGTTTTTCCTATTACAATCTAATTTTGTATCCGGCAACAGATTATCGCATGCGTCCGGCGGTGATGAGGCGCGCTGGCGGCGCCGGGCATCCGCTATGGAAAGAACCGGTTTTCCGGCCGCGGCAGCCCCAGGTTCTCGCGCAGGGTCTTGCCTTCGTACTCGGTGCGGAAAATGCCCCGGCGCTGCAGTTCCGGCACCACCCTGTTGACGAAATCGTCCAGCCCGGCGGGCAGGTAGGGGAACATGACGTTGAACCCGTCGGAGCCTTTTTCCATCAGCCAGACCTCCATTTCATCCGCGATGCTGGCGGGGGTGCCGACAATCGCGTGGCCGGAATACCCGCCCAGCCGCCCGGCAAGCTGGCGGACGTTCAGCCCTTCTTCCTTGGCCATGCGCAGCACGCGGTCGCGGCCGCTCTTGCTGGCATTGGTTTCCGGGATTGGCGGCAGCGGCGCGTCCGGATCGAATTTCGATGCGTCGGTGCCCAGCGCGATGGACAGCGAGGCGATGCCGCTGTCGTAATGCACCAGGCTGTCCAGCAGCGCGCGCTTCTCCCGCGCCTCCGCCTCACTGTCGCCGACCACGACCAGCGCGCCGGGCAGGATCTTCATGTGCGCCGGATCGCGCCCGGCCGCCGCCATGCGGGTCTTCACATCGGCGTAGAATTCCTGCGCCTCCTTCAGCGTGCGCTGGGAGGTAAACACCATCTCCGCCGTTTCCGCCGCCAACTGCCTGCCGTCGTCCGACGCGCCCGCCTGCACGATCAGCGGCCAGCCCTGCACCGGACGACCGATATTCAGCGGCCCGCGCACCGACAGAAATTCCCCTTCATGGTCCAGCACATGCAGCCGCTCGGGGTCGAAATATATCCCGCTGTCCACATCGCGGATGAAGGCGTCATCGGCCCAGCTGTCCCACAGCCCGGTGACGACATCGTAATATTCGCGCGCCCTTCGGTAGCGCGCGGCGTGCTCCATCTGTTCCTTCTGGCCGAAATTCAGCGCGGCATCCGGGTTCGACGTGGTGACGATGTTCCAGCCCGCCCGCCCGTTGCTGATATGGTCCAGCGAGGCAAAGCGCCGCGCCACCATATAGGGCGGCTCGAAGGTGGTGGAGGCGGTGGCGATCAGCCCCAGATGCTTGGTCACCATCGCCAGCGCCGGCAGCAGGGTGAGCGGGTCGAAGGATGTCACCGTCGCGCTGCGCTTCAGCGCCTCCATGGGCATGTTCAGCACCGCCAGGTGGTCGGCCATGAAAAAGGCGTCGAAACAGCCGCGCTCCAGTGTCTGCGCATACTGCACGAGGGCCTGCAGGTTGAAATTCGCATCCGGCGTGCCGCCCGGATAGCGCCAGGCCGCCGTATGGATGCTGACCGGCCGCATGAACGCGCCCAGCCGCAGCTTTGGTTTGTCAGCGGTCATCGGCCTTGCCCCCATATGCGTTTTGCCCGTTTGCCAGCAGTATCCGTCTGTAGGTGGGCCTGGGCAAGGTGGTTGCCGATAGAAGGGCGTTGGCGTTGACAGGGGCACTCAGTTTATCTGTCTATAGACTACTTTCGGGCACAATAACATACATCCGAAAAAGCAATTAGCGACTTTGTTCGGTGGTCCAGATTATAGTATTAGGTCGTGGAACGTGACCCAACGATTTGTAAATGAGGGCAAGTACAGCATATGTCGGCGATACTTCGAACAAAAGACGCATTGGGTACCACGCGATTTATGCGGCCCTGGATAACAGGTCACTTTGAGTTCCTGATGCAGCAGATCAGTTATTCACAGAAAAATCTGGATCGCGGCTATACGGATGATGATCACCTGCGCGCGGCTGCAGACTGGCTGGCCCGGGCACAAGATGTTGCGACGGATGGCGGAGTAACAGGGCGGTATCGTCTTAATACTGGTTGGACTTCATCATATCCGGAGACAACGGGCTACATCATTCCTACATTCCTGGCATTATCGACACGGCTGGACGAGCCAGACTTCGAGGCTAGGGCGGAACGTGCGCTGGAATTCCTGCTTGGATTGCAGCTCGAATCCGGGGCGTTCCCCGGCGGTGAAGTTCATGAAAACCTGGAAAGGCCCTCCCCGTTCAATACTGCTCAAATCATCAACGGT
>CAXBEC010000414.1:0-3574 GCA_963974145.1 uncultured Alphaproteobacteria bacterium
CCGATTCTGGTTTTCACCCAGCCGGTGAAACTGCCGAAATTCTGGGACCAGGAATGGGACGCGGATGTCATCTGGTGTCCGCAGGCGGAAAACCCGGGGGAGGCGCATCAGCGCCGCGCGGCGGACCGGTTGAAGGCGCGCTGGCATGTCATCGACACGGGCCATTATCCGATGCTCAGCACGCCGGATGAACTGACACGTATAATTCTTGGCGAATAGGACAAAAACATGAAGATCACGATATTTGGCGCCGGTGCAATCGGCGGACATCTGGGTGCGCTGCTCAGCAAGAACGGCGTCGATGTGAGCCTGATCGCGCGCGGGGCGCATCTGGACGCGATGCGCGACAAGGGGCTGAAACTGACCATGCAGGGTAAATCGTTCGTGACCCGCCCGCGGGTCACGGACGATCCCTCGACCCTCGGCCCGCAGGATTATGTCGTCGTTTCCCTGAAATCGCATCAGGCGCCGGGGGTGGTCGATGCGATGCAACCGCTGCTGGGCCCCGATACGACCGTGGTGACGGCGATGAACGGCGTGCCCTGGTGGTATTTCTACAAGCTGGCCGGCGCCCATGAGGATTACCAGATCAAGGCGGTTGATCCGGATGGCAGGCAGTGGAACGGGATCGGGCCGCAACGGACCATCGGCTGCATCACCTATGTCGCCAGCGAAGTCACCGCGCCCGGTGAAATCGAGTCCGGCGGCCAGATGCGTTATTACATCGGCGAACCGGACAATTCGGAATCCGAGCGGGCCAAGCGCTTTCAGGCCATGGTGGACGAGACCGCCATCGACGCCCAGCTGCGCACCGACCTGCGGCGCGATATCTGGGTCAAGATCATGGGCAATGCCGCCTATAACCCGATCAGTGCGCTGACCATGGGCACCATGGGCGACATGGTCAACGACCCCGGGGTGGAGGACATCCTGCGCAAGGTCATGGCGGAGGTCGTGGCGGTTGGCCGGGGGCTGGGCGCGGAACCCAACGCATCGATCGAGGAACGGATCGTGGGAACGCGGCATGGTGCCGCCAGCCACAAATCCTCCATGCTGCAGGATCTGGAGCGCGGCCGGATGATGGAAATCAACCCCATCGTCGGCGCGGTGGCCGAGGTCGGAAAGCTGGCGGGGGTCGATACATCGACCATCGACACGGTGCTGGCACTGGTCAAGCTGCGGGCCAAACTGGCGGGCCTGCTGCCGGAATAGGCCAGCGCTTGCCGGTTAAACCGGTCAGGCTTCCGGCGGTGCCGGCGCGCGCCGGGGCGGGAAAAACAGCATCACGCCGACGATCAGCGCGGGGACGGCGCAGACCAGGAAGCCGATGCGGTAACTGCCGGTTACGCTGAGCAGCGCCGAATAGACCAGCGGCATGGTCAGCGCGCCAAGCTGCCCGAAGGACAGCATGCCCCCGGTTACGGAGGCGGCGGCGCCCTTGGGTGCGAGGCGCACGGCTTCGGCCAGCATCACGCCGTGCCAGGAAAACACCGTGGCGGTCACGCCGGAGGCGATGCCCGTGAGCATCAGCGTGGTCCAGCTGGCTTCGAACAGGCAGGTGGCGCCGACCGTCGCCGCCATGCCGATGGACAGGACCGCCATCAGGGTGCGCGGCGAAACAAATCCACTGCTCAGCCAGCCCCAGAAAATACGGCCCGGGACCGCAACCGCCGTCGCCATGGAAAAGACGATCCCCGCAGCGGCCATCGTATGGCCCAGATGCACCAGGTAAACGATGAAATAGGTTGTGACCGTCTGCTGCAGCCCGTTGAAAATGAAACAGGCGATGGAAAGGCTGCGCATTTCCGGCAGGCCGATGGCCAGCATAATGGTGCTCTTGAAATCGGAAATGCGGAATTTTCGCGTCATGTCCTTGTCGCTGTCGAATTCCTTGTGCAGCGGTTCCAGCATGACGGCGAAGACGATGCAGGCGGCAGCGATGACCAGTAACGCCCCTTGCCAGCCAAAATGATCCGTCAGGTAGGGGCCGATCAGACCGGCGATCAGCAGCCCGGCCGGGACTGCAGTCTGTTTGATGGAAAACACCAGCGGCGCGTATTTCGGCGGTGAATAGCGGCCGAGCAGATGCGAACTTGCCGGCGTCGACAGGGCAAAGCCGCCGCCGATAATGGCGGACACGGCAAACAGAACGAGGTAACCCGGTGTCGCGACCGCCATGCCCGCCGCCAGGGTAATCAGCGCGAACTGGCTGATCCGCAGCGACCCGTAGCGCAGGATGAAGCTGCCGCAGCCGGTCTGGACAATCAGGGCGGCGGCGGCGGAAATCGCAAAATAAATGCCGAGCCATGCGGGATCGATCTTGAGGTCATCGAAAATTGCCGGCGCCACAACCGCCGGCAGGACCTTGCCCAGCGCAATGAATGTCTGTTGCAGAAACATCGACCCGAGCGCGAGCAGCAGCCACTTCACCGAATGATTCCCATGTGAACGTTTGTTGTTAATGGTTGCCCGGTACGCCGATCCGGCGCAGGCCATTTGAATGTGCAGGATAACGGCCTAACCCTAATTCCCTATTAACTGCTTCGGAAGCCTCTTTTTTTGCATGGCTCCGTCCCGCTTGAGATAGGCTTGGCGCGACATTCATCCCAACGAAAGAATTGTGCCGTGAACGATATCTTTTCCGCCGAAGAACTCCTTGCCTTTGCAGAGCGCAGCTACCGCGCCCTGGACGTCCCGGAAGAGTCCGCGAAGCTGCTGGCGGATACGCTGGTGCAGGCCGACCTCTGGGGGCATCAGTCGCATGGCGTGATGCGGACCTTCTGGTATGGCGACCGCTTTGTCACCGGCGCGATGAAACGCGACGCGGCGCCGGAATGGGTGATGGATGCCGGCGCGCTGGCGGTGCTGGACGGCAGGGACGGCATCGGCCAGGTGATCACGAAACTGGCGATGGAAGAGGCGATCCGTCGGGCCAAGATCCACGGCATCGGCGCGGTATCGGTGCGCAATTCCGGCCATTTCGGCACGGCGATGTATTTCACGCGCATGGCCGCCGCCGCCGGCTGTATCGGGTTCCTGTCAACCAATGCCAGCCCGGCGATGGCGCCCTGGGGCGGGCGGGAAAAAACGGTCGGCAACAATCCCTGGTCGGTCGCCGCCCCGGCAGGCGAACACCCGCCGATGGTGCTGGACATTGCCAATACGGCGGTGGCACGGGGCAAGCTTTACCTGGCCCGGCAGCGCGGCGAACCGATCCCCGAAACCTGGGCCATGGATCTGGATGGCAACCCGACCACCGATCCCGTCGCCGGAATCGCCGGCACGATCCTGCCGATGGCGGGCCACAAGGGCTATGCGATCTCGGCCATGATGGACGTGCTGTCCGGCGTGCTGAGCGGCAGCGGCTTCGGCCCGATGGTCAACGGACCCTATCAGGCGGCGGAACGCAGCAATGCCGGGCACCTGGCGATGGTAATCGATATCGCCAAATGCCGGCCGCTGGCCGAATTCAACGCCGATATGGAAAAAATGATCGAGGGGCTGAAGGCCACGCCCCGCGCCGAGGGGGTGGATGAAATATACTACCCGGGCGAACTGGAAACCCGGGCCGATG
>CAXBEC010000415.1:0-3565 GCA_963974145.1 uncultured Alphaproteobacteria bacterium
TGACCCTGACGGATGTAAGGAATTTTGGGACAACCGCAAGAGGCGGTGTTGCGGGGTTAGGCGCAATGTTCCATGCCGAACGGGAAAGGTGGCCACTCTGGTCGCCGGTTTTTTTCGGTATTGGCATTGCGGCCTATTTCTCGACGCCTTCCGAACCGTCCAATTGGACGGGGCTGTTTATCGCGGTTATGGCTCTGGTGATTTTTCTACTGCGAAAGCGCACCGGAAGCGCCTTCCTGCCGCTGGCGGTCTTGGCGATCGCCGGTTTGGGCTTTGCTGCCGCCCAATACAGAACGGCGTCGGTTGCCGCGCCGGTCCTGCAGAAACCTTACGGCCCGGCGATGGTCGAGGGACGGGTTGTGCACATCGATTCTTTCCCGGCCTATTCCAGAATACTGATTGATCAGGTTTCGCTGTCCGGCCTGTCGCCCGCCTATACGCCGGCGCGGGTCCGTATTCGTCTACACAAGCCCGCGGGCCCATTGCTGGGCGCCAGGGTTTCCGTCTTTGCGAAACTGGTGCCGCCGTCCGGCCCTGCGGCGCCGGGTGAATATGATTTCCGCCGCAGGGCCTGGTTCGAGCAACTGGGCGGTGTTGGTTTTGCGCTGGGGACGCCGCGCATTGTTGTGGCCAGAGAGAAAGCCAATGCGATGGATATTTCGATCCGGGTGGCGGATATTCGCCGGCGCATTGGTGAACGCATTCGCACGGCACTACCCGGGGCGTCCGGTGGCATTGCGATTGCGCTGATTACCGGCGATCGCAGCGCCATTCCCGTGGACGTGATCGATGCCATGCGGGATTCAGGTCTTGCCCATCTGCTCGCCATTTCCGGCCTGCATATGGGGCTGGTCGCGGGGTTTATGTTTTTTGGCCTAAGGACCCTTCTGGCGTCCAGTGAATCGCTGGCGTTGAAATATCCCATCAAGAAATGGGCGGCGATGGCGGCGCTGCTGGGGAGTGCCGGTTACCTGATACTGACCGGGGCGACGGTACCGACGCAGCGCGCCTTCCTGATGACAGGACTGGTGCTGGTTGCGGTTATCTTCGACAGGACAGCAATCTCGTTGCGCCTGGTGGCCTGGGCTGCGGCGCTCATCCTGATTTTTGCGCCGGAAAGTCTTCTGGGAGCCAGTTTCCAGATGTCGTTCGCTGCTGTTGTCGCGTTGGTTTCGGTCTACGAACAGGGGCGACCGGTACTTCAGCGGTACCAGGGAAGCGGCTGGACAGGGCGTGTTCCCCGATATGTCGGCGGCGTCGCGCTGACGACCCTGATCGCGGGGGCCGCAACAGGTCTTATTGCCCTGTATCATTTCGGCCGTATCGCGCATTTCGGCCTCGCGGCAAATATTATCGCGGTGCCGGTGACCGCCCTGTGGATCATGCCCTGGGCCGTTCTGTCGGTTGTTCTGATGCCATTCGGCCTCGAAAGCCTTGCGCTGGTTCCCATGGAATGGGGGATTGGCCTCGTCATCTATGTGGCGCAGGGTGTCGCGGAATGGCCCGGTGCCGTCAGCCTCGTGCCTGCCATGCCCGTATGGGGTCTGTCGTGCATTGCGCTGGGTGGACTATGGCTTTGCATCTGGCGGCAAAGCTGGCGCTATTTGGGTCTTATCGGTATTGCCGCAGGGATTCTGTCCATAGCCATGTATCGCGCACCGGACATTCTGGTTTCCGAAGATGGTGGTGTAATGGCCGTCCGGAATGCAGATGGTGATTTGATCCTGACGAACGGCCGCAAGGGCAAACGTATTGCGGATACCTGGCTGGAGGGGGCAGGGCAACGCGAGGCCCGATACGCAACGGAAGCTGGTTCGGAAGACGGGATTGCCTGCGATACGCTGGGCTGTATTTCCCGTATCCATGGCCGGACAATTGCCCTTGTCCAGGATGCACAGGCTTTGTCAGATGATTGCCGTCAGGCTGATATCGTCTTGAGTGCTGTACCGGTCCGTCGGCGCTGCGTATCCGCCCGGATCGTCGTGGATCGTTTTGATTTGTGGCGTCATGGTGCGCACGCTATTCGCATCAATCCGCAAGGTGACGCATCTGTTGTTACGGTTTCGGATTATTCGGGTGACCGTCCCTGGACGCCGGAACGGCCTGACTGGCGTCGCCGGAATAAACATCAGTAACGGCGCATCAGCCCCGCCAAACGACCCTGCACCTTGACCCGGTCCGGCCCGAATATCCGCGTCTCATAGGACTTGTTCGCGGGTTCGAGGGCAATGGAATTGCCCTTCTTTCGGATTCGTTTGAGGGTCACTTCATTTTCATCGACCAATGCAACAACGATAGCCCCGGTCTCCGCGGTGTCGCATCGTTGGATGATAACCGTATCCCCGTCGAGAATGCCGGCGTCGATCATCGAATCGCCTTCGACTTCGAGGGCATAATGCTCACCGCCACCCAGCATGCTGACCGGTATACTAACGGGGGTGGACTGATCGCGAAGCGCCTCAATCGGCGTGCCTGCGGCGATTTTGCCGTAGAGCGGCAAGGGAATGCTTTCGGCGCTGCCATCGGCGAAATTGCCACTTGGCGGCGGTGTATATTCCTCATTGCTGATAATGGTCGGGGAAAATCCGGCACGGGAACCAAGGCCGGCGCTTTCGGCGTTTTCCGGCAATTTCAGAATTTCCAGCGCGCGGGCCCGGTGTGGCAGACGGCGGATGAATTCGCGTTCCTCCAGGCCGGTAATGAGGCGGTGAATACCTGACTTTGACTTGAGGCTGAGCGCTTCCTTCATTTCCTCAAATGACGGAGAAACCCCGGTTTCCGCCAGTTTTTTCTGAATAAACATCAGAAGCTCGTACTGCTTGCGCGTCAGCATGATGAATTCTCCCCAACCCGATATCCGTGCGTATTCGCCACAAGATATGGAACAAAACCAAAACGTTCACACATGTTCTAGTTTAGTTCACTTTTTGGTTCAAGTGAAAAAATGAGGCTGTCGCAAATTCCTTCAGGAATTCGGCGCTCAGATTCGAAGCATCCCCGAAGGTAAGGGCAAGTATTCGACAGTATCGCCAGTCTTGGCGGGGGCGGCATGGGGGGCGCGGATGACGAGGCAATCCGCATGAGCCAGCCGCGAGAACATGGAACTGTCCTGCCGGGAGAACGGCGTCACCAGCGCTGTTCCTGCGGCGGAATACGACAAATGGGCGCGCAGATAGTCCTCGCGACGGTCGTTCTCCTCCAGGTCGATGGTGAGTTGCGCGGTGTATGCCGGACGTTCCGGGGCGATGACTCCCTGCATGCGGTCCAGCGCCGGCAGCATGAAAATCACCGCGCAGACCAGCGACGACACCGGATTTCCAGGCAGCCCCAGTACCGGGGTACCGTGAACATGGCCGAACATCAGCGGCTTGCCCGGCCGCATGGCGATTTGCCAGAAATCCAGATCCAGCCCCGCTTCGCCCAGCACGCTTTGCACCAGATCATGTTCGCCAACCGAAACGCCGCCGGTCGTCAGCAGCAGGTCGGCGCCGCGCGCACCGGCCGCCATCGCGGCGAGGGTTTCCCGGTTGTCCGGTGCGATTCCAAGCGAGATCGGTATGCCGCC
>CAXBEC010000416.1:0-3565 GCA_963974145.1 uncultured Alphaproteobacteria bacterium
TCGTCCAGGATGTGCAGCTTGCGAACACCAAACATATCGCGCTGGTGTCCAGCCCCTATCCGCGTGCCAATATCCGCTCGATTGACGCCAGCGCGGCGCTGGCCATGGAGGGCGTGCTGGACGTGATCACCGGCGCCGAACTGGCGGAGCATACCGACCGGCTGTATCACGGGGTCGATTTGCCGAATGTGCGCTGGCATCCGCTGGCGGTGGGAATGACCCGTTATGCGGGGGAGTGGGTCGCCGCCGTGGTCGCCGACAGCCGCTATATCGCGGAGGACGCCGCCGAACTGGTCGAGGTCGATTACGAACCACTGGACGCCGCTATCGGCATAGAGAAGGTGATGGAACCGGGTGCGCCGCTGGTGCATCCGGATCACGGCTCCAACATCCTGCTGAAGAAAAAATTCACCTGGGGCGCCGTGGAAGAAGACTTCGCCGCCGCCGAGCACAAGATCAGCTATCGTGCCCGCTGGGGCCGGTCCTCGGCGGTGCCGATCGAAACCTTCGGCGTGGTATCGCGCTGGAGCGAGAAGGACGAGATGCTGGAGGTCTGGGCCTCGATCCAGATGCCGCAATACCAGGAACAGATCGCCGATGCCCTGCGCATCCCGCTGAATGCCGTGCGCGTACATAATTATATAGACGTGGGCGGCAGCTACGGCGTCAAACGCGGTATCAAGCAGACGGTCCTGACCGGCTACGCCTCTCGGAAACTGGGCGTTCCGGTGCGATTGATCGAGGACCGCATCGACAACATGACCGGCGGTGACGCGCACGGCCCGGACCGGTTGTTCGATATCACGATGGCCTATGACACCGACGGGCTCGTACGGTCGATGAAGATGCGTGTCGTCGACGATGTCGGCGCCTATCCCGGCCGCTCGATCCAGCAGCTCGGCAAGCCGATTTCGGCGCTCTGCGGTCCCTACCGGATGAGCAGCATGGAATACGACGTCACCTCCGTGACCTCCAACAAGACCAGCCAGGTTGCGGTGGCGCCGACCAATTTCGCGGTGGAAATGGGGCTCGAAAAGATTGCCCGGCAGCTCGGCCTGGACCGGCTGGAAGTGCGGCGGCGCAATTTCATCAGATATGACGAATTCCCGTGGAAGATTCCATCCGGCACGAAATACGATTCCGGCGACTACCATACCGTACTGGACAAGGTGCTGAAATTTGCCGGCTGGGACGAACTGGTCGCCCGGCGCGATGCGATGCGCGCCGAGGGGCGACTGGTCGGGCTCGGCATCGCCACCTGCCTGGAGCCGGGCGGCGGCAACAATATCTTCGAACACCTGCTGAACGAGAAAATCCAGATCACCAGCTTCGTCGAATCGGCGCTGCTGAAGATCGACGGGCAGGGCCAGGTCACGGTGGCGATTTCCACCCATACCGCCGGACAGGGGCACCAGACGCTGGCGGCCACGGTGGCGGGCGAGGAACTGGAGCGCGACCCGGACGGTATCCGCGTCGTCCATCTGGATTCGCTGGAAGCCCTGCCGACGCGTGGGCCGGTGGCGAGCCGCATGGCGATCATGCTGGGCACCGCCGTATCCAGGGCGGCGCGGCGGCTGCGCGACCGGATGATCCATATCGCGGCGCATGACCTGAGCGTCGCGGACGCGGTGATCGAATACGCCGATGGTGAATTCACCGTGCGCGGCGAACCGGCCCGCAAGCTGACCTGGAACGAGGTCGTCTTCATCGCCCACCGGCAGCTGCACCGCATGCCGCCGGATCTGGAACCCGGGCTGCAGACCATCGAGGTCCATGCCGTGCCGGGCGGCGGGCAGATGCCGAACGAGAAGGGCGAGGTCCAGATCTATCCCTGCTTTTCGTTCCAGGCGCATGTCCCGTTCGTCGAAATCGACCGGGTCACGGGGCGGGTCGAAATCCTCGACTATGCGGTCGCGCATGACTGCGGCACGGTCATCAACCCCAAGATCGTGCGCGGCATGATGATGGGCGGCATCGGCCACGGCATCGGCGCGGCGCTGTACGAGAAATTCGACTATACCGATGACGGCCAGTTGCTGTCGGGCACCTTTCTCGACTACCTGCTGCCCTCCGCCCACGAGATCCCGAACATCCGGGATACGGAGCACTGCACCCCCTCGCCGCTGACATCCCACGGGCAGAAGGGCTCCGGCGAAGGCGGCTACCTTGGCGCGCCGGCGGCGATGAACAGCGCCGTCAACGACGCGCTGGAACCGCTCGGCATCACCCTGCAGGAACTGCCGATGCGGCTCTCCGCCGTCGAGGCAGCGCTTCATCAACACGCCACGTCCCCCGCAGCGGAGGAAACACAATGATTGTCGACATCCACGCCCATTACATCCCCCAGAAGATGCTTGAAGCGCTCGCCAGCAGCGAGGTCTCCTTCCCCAATGTCGACGTCATGCGCGACGGCGATACCTACAAGCTGGCCTTTGCCGGCGGCACGCCGACCCGGCCGGTGATGGGCAAGCTGCGCGACGCCGACCTGCGCAAGGCCTGGATGGCCGAAAACGACATCGACATGCAGGTCACCGGCGGCTGGCTGGACAGTTTCGGCTACGAACTGCCGGCCGAGGAAGGCGCTGCCTGGAGCCGGTTCCTGAGTGAATCGCTGCTGGAAGCGACCGGCGACGCCAAATTCCTGGCCCCGCTCGCCAGCGTCCCGCTGCAGGATGGCAAACTGGCGGCGCAAGTCCTGCGCGAGGTTCTGGCCGCCGGGCACAAGGGCGTGATGATCGGCACCCAGCCCTATGGCGATTCCGGCAACCTGGACGACCCGGAGCTCGACCCGTTCTGGGAGGCGGCCTCGGACCTGAGCGCCGTCATCTATATCCACCCGATGTTCGGCTGCGGCGACCCGCGGCTGCTGGATTACGGGCTGATCAACGCGGCCGGGCGCGGGCTGGACACCACGACGGCGGTGGCGCGGCTGCTCTATGCCGGGCATTTCCTGAAATACCCCGGCATGAAGGTGGTGCTGTCGCATGGCGGCGGGGCGCTCGCCTTCATGCTCGGCCGGTTGCAGCACAACGCCGCGATCCACCCCGGCCAGTTCGCCGACCCGACCGAAGGCTTCCGCGCGCTGTATTTCGACACGGTGCTGTCCGACCCGGAAGCGCTCAAATTCCTCGCCGGCAAGGTCGATATCGACCGGCTGATGATGGGCTCCGACTACCCCTTCCCCATCGGCGACATGACGCCGTGCAACATCGTGCATCAGTCCGGCTTCACCGAGATCGACACCAGCGCCATCCTCGGCGGCACCGCGGCAAAGCTGTTCCGGCTCGAGGGCGGCTGCGGGCACAGCCACGGCTGAGGCGGCGCGGGGGGCAACGGATAAAATGCCAAAAGATTGGCATCGGTTTGCATTTATTGGCATCGGTGCGATGGCAGACGGACAGAAAACACGTCGGGTCATTGGCATTTATTGGCATTTGTCGGCTTTTTTGCGCAGCGGCAATATTTCCGCCCCTCCGTTTCCACCCTGCCCTCTCCCTGCGAGGGAGAGGGTATTTGTTATGGATATGTCCCACAGTGGATAAATGATTGGCATTTGTTGGCATCC
>CAXBEC010000417.1:0-3563 GCA_963974145.1 uncultured Alphaproteobacteria bacterium
CATCTGTTTTTGTCATGTTCGGACTTGATCCGGACATCTGGCCATACCGGTCATACTCCAGCACCATACGATCCGATTGCCGAACGTTCATCACCGATATAAGCTTCCCGCCTATGTGTCGCTGGCTCGCCTATTCCGGACCGCCGGTCCATCCTGAGGCCTTTCTGTTCAAGGCGGAGAATTCGCTTATCCAGCAGAGCCTGACCGCCCGCATGTCGGTCACGCCGACCAATGGCGACGGGTTCGGGCTGGGCTGGTATGGCAGCCGGGATGAACCGGGGCTGTTCCGCGATGTCCTGCCCGCCTGGAACGACGAGAACCTGAAATGCGTCGCCCAGCAGGTCGAGAGCCGCTTGTTCTTCGCCCATATCCGGGCCGCGACCATCGGCGCCGGCATTGCGCGCAGCAACTGTCACCCGTTCCGCTACGGCAAATGGCTGTTCATGCATAACGGCCAGATCGGCGGCTATGCTGAAATCCGCCACCTGCTGGACCGGTTGATCGCGCCGCAATATTACCGATTCCGCCAGGGTGGAACGGACAGCGAGACCTTCTTCTATATCCTGCTGACCAACGGGCTGGAAAGCGATCCGCAGGGCGCCTTTGCCCGCACGGTCGGACAGGTCGAAGCGGTCATGCGGGACAACAGGATCGACGCCCCGCTGCGCCTCACCGCCACGGCGACCGATGGCGAGATCATCCACGCCATCCGCTACGCCAGCGACAACCGCGCCCCGTCGCTCTTTGTCGGCGTACAGCAGGATGAAGGCGTGCCGGACAGCGCCCTGATGGTGCTGTCCGAACCGCTGACCTCCGTCGCCGAGGACTGGCGCGAGGTGGCGATGTCGCACATCGTCACCGCCTGCAATGGCGGGTTCGACGATACGCCCTTCAACCCGGTTTAATCCCAGGAAAAGCCTGGCGTCCGCGTGTAATAATGCAGCGCTTCGTCCTGCACCACGAGGCTGACCATGCGCTTCGTGCCGCGGTTGTGGTGCGAGTGCAGCTCGGTCGCCGGCGTGATCTGCGCCGCCCCGGTCGACCAGGGAATCTTCTGGTCCTCGATCATCGAATGGATGCCCTCCCCCTCGATCGCCAGGGTGACCGCGACGCCGTTATGGCGATGCGGCCGCTGGTCGCCGCCCGCCTGCAGCGTGTTGATGGCGACATTGATCGACGGCAGCATGTTGGTGCATTCGCCCAGCGCCGGGCTGGAAAACAGGATCGCGCGGCCGGCCTCGGCATCCGCCTGTTCGCGGGCGAAGACCGGCTCGAACCGCCGGGCAATTTCCGCCGCCGGGTAATGCACCGCCTCGACCACCGGGTTCACCGGCGGCTCCAGCCGTTCGAAGGCCAGCAGCGGTTCATTGGTGGTGACAAACATTACCGCATCCGCGCCCGCCGCCACGTGCACCGTCTCGCCGCCGCCGCCCGGAAAACAGAACACATCGCCGGCGCCCCAGGCGATCGTATCCTCGTCATGCGTGCTTTCGCCCGCACCGGTCATCACGTAATAGACCGCGCCGCTGGCCCGATACGAAGTCGCGATATTTTCACCGGCCGCGATGCGCAGGTAATGACACAGGATCGTCGGCGTCGTCGCCGTATAGGCGGTGCCCAGCACGTCGCTGGAATCGAGCGGAATATCGGCCGTGCCCGTCGCCGGATCGAAGGCGCGGTCGCGTTCGGCCAGGAACTGCCGGCGCGGCACATCCGGCCAGCGGAAGGCAAAGGCGTTCTGCGGGTCATTATACTGCGCGCGTTTGGTGTATTTTGTCTCGGCGAACGGCGCGCCGCTGGTTCCCTCGGGCATGATGTTTCCTCTTTCAAGAACAGGTTTGGCCAACAGTCTAGCCTCCGGCTCTTCATTTGTAACCAGTGGCCACAGATCGCCATTTTGCCTAATTTTTAATCATTATATTTCGTTGTACAAAAATTAGACAAGTGTTACCGTTTTGCGGCGCAGCAATTCATGGCCATAGTCTGGAGAGAGCAAATGAGGCCGGGTGAAGCGGTATATGGCGGTGTGGCCGTCAGGGACGATGTCAGGCCTTCGCTACATGCGGCCCTGCATCTGACCCTGGCCGACGCTCCCCTGGGTAAAGAACCGAATTTCCTGGATACGCTTTCCGCGGACGAGTTGCAGACCCTGACCCGGCAGGGCCGGGAAACCCGTTACGCGGCCGGGGAATTTTTCTTCCATCAGGGCGACCCCCATCACGGCGTTCACGTCATAAAGGCCGGAAAAGTGCGTTCCTTTTACAACGCGTCGAACGGGCGCGAAATCACCCTGGCCTACTGGCCCCGGGGACATTTCGTCGGCGCGCCGCAGATCCTCGGTGGCGGCGAGCATATGTGGTCCTCGGTCGCGGTCGAACCGTCCGTCGGACTGTGGCTGCCCGGCGAAAAGCTGAAGGAAATGATCCACCGGACACCAGATCTCGCCATCGCCGTCATTGAAGGGCTGGTTCACAAGAGCAAGTGCTACACGGCGCTGTTGCAGATCATCGGCACCCAGTCAAAGACCAGCCGCCTTTGCCAGCTTCTGCTCACGCTGGCGTCCGTGAACAGGGCAAACCCGAATACTGCGCGCCTCGGGCAGCATTACACGCAAAAGGAACTGGCCATGATGGTTGGCGCCACGCGCCAGGCCATCTCCACCTCGCTGGACAAGCTGGAAAAGAAGAACCTGATCCGGCGCGCCGATGACGACATCTTCATCCTCGACATCCACGGGCTTCGCCACCTCTGCGATTGATCCACCACCCCTGTCGGCCCGCAAATATTTGCTGTCCGCATATCCCCGGCACTCACATAGTGTTTTCCCCTGCCCTGCGCCCCAACGAGAGGCCAGGCGGGACAACGCCGTGGAGAAATGCCCATGTCAACGCCAGGTCTGGACTTCGTTTCGCTTCGTGCCGCCTATGCCGCCGGTTCGGCTAACCCGCCCGGCATTATCGACAGCGTGCTGCAAAAGATCGCCGGGCGCGGCGCGGATGGAGTCTGGATATACCGCGTTCCGGAGGACGAGGTCCGGCAACGGGCCCGGGATCTTCCCGCCCTGCCGGCATCGGTTCGCCGCGCGCTGCCGCTCTATGGCCTGCCGTTCAGCGTCAAGGACTGCATTGATATCGCCGGGCTGCCGACGACGGCCGGCTGCCCCGATTACCGCTACGTCGCGGAACAGACAAACCTGACCGTCCGGAAAGCGCTGGACGCCGGGGCCATTCTGATCGGCAAGACCAACATGGACCAGTTTGCGACCGGGGTTGTCGGCGTCCGCACGCCCTATGGCGTTGCGCGGAACCCCTTCGACCCCGCATACATCCCCGGCGGATCCAGTTCCGGCGCCGCCGTATCCGTTTCCGCCGGGTTGTGCAGTTTCGCCCTTGGCACCGACACCGGCGGTTCCGGGCGCGTCCCCGCCAGCTACAACAATGTGGTCGGCCTAAAGCCCACGCTCGGCGCGTTCAGCCGCCGGGATATGGTCAACGCCAGCCGCTCCTTCGACACGATATCGATTTATGCGCTGACCACCCCGGACGCGCTGGAAGTGTTCCGGC
>CAXBEC010000418.1:0-3561 GCA_963974145.1 uncultured Alphaproteobacteria bacterium
CGACAGCTTCCGCGAAACCCGTTCCGGCGATGCGGGACTGATCGCCGCCGTGACCGCGCAATGCTACTACCGCGACGAACGGGTGATGGATTCCATCGGCATGGAACCGCGCCCGCCGCATCCGCTGGGGTACGCGGTCGAACAGGGCGACTGGTCGCTGCTCGACCCCGTGCGGACCCGCCCTGCGATGCACCGCAAGACCGGCTGACGCAACAGCGCCCGCTTCAGGCCCGGCGGCGCAGCGCGCCCAGCCCGAGCAGTCCCATACCGAGCAGGGCCAAGGTCGCCGGTTCCGGCACACCGCGTAGCGTGCCGCCGCCGGTCAGCTGGAAGCTGCGCCCGCCCAGATAGGCATTGGCGGCGGCGCTGGTGTCGTAGACCAGGTCGAAACTGCCGACGAGGTTGACGATATCATTGCCGGCGATGTCGAGCCCGACGAGCTCCTCCACCCGCAGATCCGCCGCCAGGGTCAGCAGCGCGTCCGCGCCGAGCCGCAGCAGTTCGAAATTGATCGCCTCGCCAAGGGTCACGATCCCCAGAACATCCATGGTATCGAACCCGTCGCCACCGTCGCTGATCCCGTTGATGACCGAACCCGTATCGAGTTGCAGGAGATCGTCGCCGCCACCAAGATCGAGCGCCATGACCGAGCCGGTGATGCTGCCCGAATTGACAACCGTATCGTCCTGCGCGCCGACGATCCGCACGCCGAACCCGTCCTGTCCCTCGATGCTGCCCGCATTGGTCAGCTGCGTCGCATTGGGTGCGCCGCCGAGGCCGCTGTCATCGGCAAGGATGCCGTTGGCGCCGCCGAAAATCACCGCGCCCGATTTGTTGTCGATGACGCCGCCGCCGATGGCGATGCCGTCGGCGCTGTTCGGCTTGCCGTCATTGTCGCCCTTGGCGCCAAGTCCCTGGATCGTGCCGTGATTGGTGATATTGGCGAGGTTGTCGATATCGACGCCATCGCCGTCGCCATCCGTCGAGAAATCATCGATTGTACCGGTGATGGTGCCGAAATTGACAACGGTGCCGTCCCCGTCCGACCCGACGCCCGAACCGTTGCGGCCGATGATCGTCGCGCCCGCCTCGTTGGTGACATCGACATCGACATCGCTGGTCGTGCCGTGATGCGCGCCGGAAATCAGTCCGCCGGTACGGTTTATGAGCGTTCCAGTATGGTCCTGCCAGTCAACGCCGTCGTGATTTTCATCAGCCTCGCCGCCGGCACAGACGCCGCCTGAGAAATCGCCGGAGCAGATGATCCCTGCATTATCGACCGTGGCGTTCTGGCCCGGCCGCATCGCATCGGCCTCGGTCGCACGGATCAGGCCGCCCGCGGCATTGGTGATTGATACCGTGCCGGCCGTTGAGTCTATCGAATTGAAATCGATCGCCTGACCGGTCTGTGAAAAGATTTCGCCGCTGTTATCCACAATCACCGTACTGCTTCCGATATCCACATTGATCCGGAAAGCGTCGCCATCGCCCTGGATCAGCGCCCCGGCGTTATTGGTGACGGTAATATTGCGCGTGCTGTTCCCGCCCGAGGTATCGATGGCGCGATCATCGGTTGAAATGATTCTGCCGGAATTGGTGATGGAGACGCCGGGCGCCGCGGACGGCCCGGACCAGACGATCGCATCATCACTCGTTTCCAGCGTCGCGCCATTACCGACGATCCCGGCATCCGTTCCCGTCACCTCCTGCGATACCGTACTCGTGTCGCCATCCGCGATATTGAAAGGCACCGCATGCGCCATGGGCATAGCGGCGAACAGAAGCGACAGGGGAACGACAAAAGCGACCGCGGCGCGCGGCGGCATCGATATACGGTGCATGGGAAATCCTCTGGAAATGCATAAGTGACCGGCGCATCGTGAACGATGCACTGTGTCGGCATGCTAGGCGCGGGCTGTTACACCGGTGTTACAGAACCCGATTTGTTTGCCCGGCATGCCGCTCTCCCCCTATCCTTTTGCCGGGTGCTACCATGTGGCGACCGGCGCGCCGGAAGGCACACCGAAATAAAAGCAATCGGGAGGAGATGACCATGAGCGACGACATGAATGATGTGCTGCGCAACCCCACGAAGGAAATCCTCGATTCCGGCGGCATGTCGCTGATGATGTCGATCCGGGCGTCGAAATCGGTGGATACCGTCTTCGCGCTGCAGGCCGCGGGTTATGACGCTTTCTTCATCGACCTGGAGCATGGCGGGCTGACCATGTACGAAGCGGGCCAGCTCGCCACCATGGGAGTCGCGGTCGGCGTCACCGCATTTGTCCGCCTGCCGGGCCATAACGCCATGGCGGCGGCGCAGGCGCTGGATGCCGGCGCCTGGGGCGTGATCGTCCCGCATCTGCAAACCCCGGAAGAAGCGCGGATGATGGCCGATGCCTGCATGTATCCGCCGATGGGGCACCGCTCCGCCTCCAGCACCGTGCCCTATTTCCGCTACCGCAACTGGCCGACCGCGCCGTCCCGCGCGCGGGTCAACGACCAGACCATGCTGATCTGCCAGATCGAAACCGAACAGGGTATCGAAAACGCCGAGGCCATCGCGGCGGTTGACGGCGTGGCGATGCTGCTGCTCGGCGCCAACGACCTCACCGCCGATATGGGCATCCCCGGCGAATACGGCCATGAACGCCATGTCAACGCGGTCGGCCGGATGATCAACGGCGCAAAAAAGGCCGGCAAGCATGCGGGGATCGCCGGGGTCGGATCGCCGGAGCTGATGAAAACCTTCTACGACATGGGCGCGCGCCTGTTCTCGCTCGGCACCGATACCGGCGCCTTCGTCAACAGCGCCAAGAGCCAGGCGGCGGTGGCGCAGAAGATGGCGGGGTAGACTCCGCCGCTGCCGCCGCTTTAGTTAATACTCCCTATTCAAAGGTCTCCGGGTGAAAGAACAGGCCTGTCGTGGAAATTCCCGGCACCCCTTCCGGGCGATTGATTGCCAGCACGGGCGGCAGGCCACCATCCCTGATCCACATATGGAGGTCCCATGTCCGGGGATGCCAGAAACTTCCCGCAGGCGTCGATGGCGCATCCGCCGGTGGCAGGGCCGGGGGACCAAGGGCCGCACCGGGCACGCTCTCGGTTACGGGGTAGACATCCATCGCGCCATCGGTCCGGTGGAAACCCGGGACGTGAACGAACCAGGCCGAAGACGGGATACAGCCCATCACCGGCCATACGGTCGGGTTATAGGCCGAACCATAAGCCCAGCCGATCAGGGAATAGGGCGGATCCGGAAACGCGGGTTCGGTTATGGCCGCCAGATGCTGCTCCGGGGTTTCGGTCGGGAACGGATCGCGTGGCTGATACAGCAGGATAGCCGGGTTCGTCAGTTGAATGGATGTCGGCATGCCCGGTCCGCTGCCGATGGCGCCACTGGTCGGCGAGGCGAAACCAACCCCGTTGCCGCCCAGACTGACATTGTAATGGGGCTGCACGCTGAAGCCGAGGAGCGGCAGGTCGAAATGCGGCGTGGCGGGATTGAACCGGGCGAGTATGGAGGCCTGCGCGGCGAGCAGGTCGCTGTTCGTCATTCCC
>CAXBEC010000419.1:0-3555 GCA_963974145.1 uncultured Alphaproteobacteria bacterium
GCTGGGGTGATCCTTCAACGGCGCGGGTGTTGCTGTCCGGCATGATCGGCAGCCGCAACGGCTGGGTCGAAGCGCCCTATGCGTCTTGTCCCGCGTCCCTGGCGGATGTCGCGCGCGCTGTCGTGCCGCATCCGGAACATTCGCGGATCGCCTTTGTGCCGGGGCTGAATTGCGTCAACCCGGCGGGCCGTTTCGATGTGATGCGCGGGGAGGAGGTCCAGGTTTTCGGCGCGCTGTCGCAGGGTGGGGGCGGCGACCGGCTGCTGTGTCTGCCAGGCACCCATTCGAAATGGGTATCCTGTCGGGATGACGCGATCCTGACCTTCGCCACCGCGATGACCGGCGAGGCCTTTGATATCATGCGCCAGCATTCAATCCTGAAACTGTCGATGGAAGCAGAAGCCGCGGCGGCGGTGGACGAAGAGTCCTTTGACGCTGGCGTCGGCGCGTCGAAAACGGCTGGCGGCCTGCTCAATCAGCTGTTTGGCGTCCGCGCGCTGGACCTGAGTGGCGCAGACCGGCCGGGGTCAATGCGGGACTATCTGTCCGGCCTGCTGATCGGCAGCGAGGTCGGCGCGATGCAGGGCCTGTTTCCGCACCAGAGCACCATAACGCTGATCGGTGCAGACGCACTTGCCGGTCGATACGCCCGGGCGCTGCGAAGTTGCGGTATTGCGGCGGAGTCGTTGACCAGCGAGGTCGTCACCGTACAGGGGCTCGTTGCCCTGTCGAAAATTGTCAACTGGCCGGGAGAATGACGGACATGACCCTGCGGGAATACCTGAACGCAATGCCCCTGGTGGCGATCCTGCGCGGTGTTCAGCCGGACGAGGCGCTGGATGTGGCGCAGGTTCTGGTTGATGCGGGGATCCGGATTATCGAAGTGCCGCTGAACAGTCCCGATCCATTTGTTTCTATTGAGCGGATTGCATCAACCCATGGGGCGCATTGTCTCGTGGGGGCGGGCACCGTGTTACAAGCCGATGACGTGGATCGTGTTGCCGATACCGGCGGCCGGCTTGTCGTCGCACCGAATTTCAGCGCCGCAGTTGTGTCGCGCGCCCGCGCGCTGGGCCTGATCCCGGTACCAGGCGTTCAGACGCCGACCGAGGCCTTCGCGGCGCTGGAAGCCGGTGCGGCCGCCCTGAAATTTTTTCCTGCCGAAATTATCCCGCCGCAGGCGGTGAAGGCGATGCGCGCGGTATTGCGGGGCGATACGTTGGTGCTCGTGGTCGGCGGCATCGGGCCGGATAATCTGGCGCAATATCGGGACGCGGGGGTTGATGGGTTCGGTATCGGTTCGGCGCTCTATAAACCGGGCCTTGCGGTGCCGGAGATCGCCGCGCGGGCGCGGGCTCTGGTAGCGGCCGCGGGGCCGCGGTCATTCGGCGGTTAGCAGCACATAAACGATTCACCGGGGCATTTCTGGCGGCGTGAAACACGCATGTCGCGCACGGCCTGTCCCAGCAGATGGGCGGCCACTTCGCCCATTTTACGAGCCTTGACGCTGTCCAACTGGCGGGCGCGGTGGGTCAGCCGGATCGCCTGTTCGCACCGTTGGTTTAGTTCCCGAAAATCAACCGGTATCATGCCTATCGCTCGCAATCAGAGTATCGGATGACTCAAATATGCGCCGAAAGCGGGAATCCCGCTGTGACAGGCATCACGCCTGTCGGAATATTTTACGATTGTGACCTGCATACCCGGTTACCATACAACGCATTGGTAATATTGCAGTTTTGTGAAGCACAGGGGCGTCCGGGACACCGTGGGCGCCGATCAGGTGTCGGAATTCTTTGCAGAAATCATCCAAAAATGACCTGATACTGTTATTTATTTAATTAATTCAATGCATTAACGGTGTGGCCCGATATTTGCTTTTTGAGCATTCATGCAACGATGTTCCTTGGAGGGGACGGGGGTGGGCGACTGAGACAGTTCGTTCGTATTTGAAGCATCATGTCGAACACTGGCTCCGGCGGTCCGAATATTCGGGCCGCCGTTTTCGATTCCATGGAAGAGACGGGTTGCGCCACTCCCGAAGACCCTCAGGCCACCTCGAACAGCCCGGCCGCGCCCATGCCGCCGCCGATGCACATGGTGCAGACGACGCGTTTCGCGCCGCGGCGTTTGCCTTCGATCAGCGCGTGGCCGACCATTCGTGCGCCGCTCATGCCGAAGGGGTGGCCGATGGAGATCGCGCCGCCATTCACGTTCAGCAACTCGTTGGGAATGCCGAGCTTATCGCGGCAATACAGCACCTGGACGGCGAAGGCCTCGTTCAATTCCCAGAGGTCGATGTCGTCCATCGTAAGCCCGTGCCGTTCGAGCAGCCGGGGCACGGCATAGATCGGGCCGATGCCCATCTCGTCCGGTTCGCAACCGGCGACCGCCAGCCCGCGGAAATAGCCCAGCGGCTCGAGCCCGCGCTGCTCCGCCAGCGTCGCATCCATGACAACCGTCGCCGAGGCGCCATCCGACAGCTGGCTGGCATTGCCGGCAGTGATGAAGGAATCGTCCCCCATGACCGGTTTCAGCCCGGCCAACCCGTCAAGCGTTGTCGTCGGGCGGTTGCCCTCATCCTGCGCCAGGGTGACCGCCTCCGAGCGGGTCTCGCCGGTCTCCCGGTCGGTGACGATCTTGCGCGTGGTCATCGCCACGATTTCGTCATCGAATTTCCCGGCCTGCTGCGCGGCCGCCGTGCGCAGCTGGCTTTGCAGCGAATATGCGTCCTGCGCCTCGCGGGAAACGCCGTAGCGCCTGGCGACGGTTTCCGCTGTCTGGATCATCGTGTCGTACAGCGCCGGTTTGTGTTCGCGGATCCAGTCGCTTTCCTCGTGGTAATTGTTGCGGTGTTCGTTCACGGTCAGGCTGACCGACTCTAGCCCGCCCGCGACCATGACCGGGACATGGTCGACGATGACCCGCTGCGCCGCCATGGCGATGGTCTGCATGCCGGACGAACAGAACCGGTTGATCGTGGCGCCCGAGGTGGTCTCCGGCATCCCGGCGCGGATGGCGATCTGCCGCGCGATATTACCGCCGGTCGCCCCTTCCGGCATCGCGCAGCCCATCAGCACGTCCTCGACTTCCGCCGGGTCGATCCCGGCGCGCCCGACCGCATGGCGCACCGCATGCGCACCAAGCTCCGCGCCGTGAGTGTCGTTGAACGCACCGCGATAGGCCTTGCCGATCGGCGTGCGCGCGGTGGAGACGATAACGGCTTCCTTCATGGGGGCAATGTCCTTTTTTGATAAAACTACGTAGCGCAACTAATAGGGAAAAATAGTTCGCGAATGGATAGGGGAGTAACGGCAAAAATTGTAAAAATGGCGGCGGACGCTCCGTGGTGTTCCTGATTAGGTCATGGAGGCATAATAATTAAGGTATGGACGCAAAAATCGCGCAATAATCCCCGACCTAAAAAGCACCTTACTTTACCTTTCGACACGCACCCTACCGGATTATGCGCTACCTAGGGTTGTGATGTTTCGATAAGCTATTGTATATGGTGTTCGTGTTCAAGCTAAATGGAGAAAAACATTCGATTGTCAC
>CAXBEC010000420.1:0-3526 GCA_963974145.1 uncultured Alphaproteobacteria bacterium
ACCTGCATGGCTATGACATCGAGGTGAAGCTGCAACCGGGAAAGCCGGTTAGGACGCCGTTCAAGGCGCATGCCAGCGGCCGGTTCCCCCTGACCAGCCATGGCGCGGGGCATGGCCATGCGGCGCTGTTGTATATCGAAGTCCACCCGGACTGACCCGGCCATGACGCGCCGCCACGGTTCGGCTATCGCGGCGTTTTTCGCAGCCATTGCGGCCATGTTCACCACGGGGCCCGTTGCGGCCCATGCCTTCGGGCAGCGCTACGACCTGCCGGTTCCGCTGTCTCTGTACCTGACCGGCGCGGGCGCCACGGTGGCGCTGTCTTTCGTGGTCATGGTGCTGTTCCTGCGCGCGCGGGGTACGGCAGCGTCGCCGGCTGGAATCGACCTTTCGGAAAAAACCGCTGGCCACCTGTTGGGCAATACGCTTGTCACCGGTCTGCTGCGGGTCGTCTTTGTGGCGCTGTTTGTCCTGGTGCTCGTCGCCGGGTTCGTCGGGATCGACAATCCGCAGCGCAATATCGCCCCGGTAACGGTCTGGATCGTCGGCTGGATCGGGATCGCCTATTTCTGCGCGCTGTTCGGCGACCTGTGGGCCGTCGTCAATCCCTGGTCGACGATCTATCGCTGGGTGGTGCGGCGCGAGGATGAGGTGCAGGGCTATCCCGCATGGCTTGGCATGTGGCCGGCGGTTCTGTTGTTCTGGATGTTTGCATGGCTGGAACTGGTCTCGGAATCCGGTGAGTCGCCGCGCCAGCTTGCCTTTCTGATCGTCATGTATTCCGCCGTGACCTGGGGCGGCATGGCGGTCTTCGGGCGGCGCACCTGGCTGACTCATGGTGAGGCGTTTTCCGTGTTCTTTGCGTTATTCGGACGCTTTGCGCCGTTGGGGCCGGGACGGCAAGGGGAACTGACGCTGCGCCCGCCCGCTGTCGGTTTGCTGACGGAGGCCCCCGTATCCTTTTCCTATGCCGTATTCGTCCTGCTGATCCTGTCCACCGTGACCTTCGACGGCTTTCTTGAAACACCGGCCTGGGCCGGGATGTTGCAGGACCTGCTGGCAAGCCCGGCCACGCAATGGCTGCGGGACGCCGGCATCAACCCGCTGAAAACCTTCAAGACACTGGCGCTGCTGGTCTTCCTGCTGGGGTTCGTCGGCATCTACCTGCTGTGCTGTCGCGTGATGGCGGTGGCGGAACCGGGGGCTACACTCTCACGGCTGACCGGCAGTTTTGTGCTGCCGCTGGTGCCGATCGCCATTGCCTATCACCTGGCGCATTACCTGTCCTACCTGCTGATTTCCGGGCAGGCGATCATTCCGCTGGCATCCGATCCGTTCGGATTCGGCTGGGACCTGTTCGGCAGTGCGGATTACCGCACCGATATCGGCATCATCGGCGCGCGTGCCGTCTGGTACCTGTCGGTCGCTTCGATTGTCGTCGGGCACCTGCTCGCCGTGTACCTGTCGCACCGGATGGCGTTGCGGGCCTTTTCTACCGCGCGCGCCGCATTATACAGCCAGATACCGATGCTGGTGCTGATGGTCGGCTATACGATGGTCAGCCTGTGGATCCTGTCGCAACCGGTTATATCCGCCGGATAGGTCTCGCGGCGCCTGCAACGTTATCGTTTTCCGGCGATCCGCGCGCCGGTCTGTCTCAGTTTGCGGCGTATTCCTCGATGATCAACCGGGGTCTGGCCACGGAGTCATTCTGGCCCTGCTCGGTGCCGTTCAGAAACACGGTTCCTCCCGCGCCAATCCCGACGCGGATGTCGATGCCCGCCCGTGGTATACCGGCCATATCGAATTCGTGAACTATTCTGGCGGTTGCCTGCGTCTGTGTCCCGTCAAGCGTCAGGCGCTGGAACGCTGTCGCAGCGGAACGTCCGACATAGAAAACGCCGACGACAAGTTCGGCCTTGCTGGTGGCGTATGCCGGCACCTCGATGATGACCCGAAACCGGCTCGTTGACGAGGCAGGGGCGATATCGCGTCCCATGATACTCGCGGTATCGGTGACGGAAGGTGCGCCATCGGACGTGACGCGGTTCACGAGACCGACATAGGACTGGTATTCCGATTCCGTACGGTTGATCGGTTGGCCCGAAATTTCACCCGTCAAAGCCTGTGGCGTAGGAACGGGTGTCACTGCCGGAAGGGCTGCCGCGGGTTGTGCGGGTGCAGAAGCGTTGGGCGCTGGCTGCGGCGCCACCGCAATGCCGTTTCCGGCCGCAGCCGTGGACACCTCGTGAACCGGTTTACCGTCCTCGCAGCGCAGCGTTACCTGTGCTCTGCCTGTCTCGTTCTTGTCGACATGGACTTTAGCGACATCCTTCCTTTCCATGCACATCCAGCTTGCCGAAAAATCCTTGACGCAGCCGCTGGCAGGATCGCTGCCGACGAGCGCATTACCCGTCCGGAAGGTGCATTCCTGCTTGCCGGTACAGGCACTGGATAAAACGTGAGTCGCATTGCCGTCCCGGACGAGATTGATGGCCGGCGGCGCCAGCGGGGCATTCCTGCAATTTCCACCAAAGGTCGCCTCCGCGATGTATATTCCGGTTTTCGGCGCCAGCGCCGCAATGATCCCATCGGCAAACAGTTCGTAGCCGTTGGAATTGTGGTGCGGCAGATCCTTCGTCACCGGAAAGAACAGGTCGTGGTTGCCACTGGCCCTGATCGCCTCGTCAATGTCGATGACTTGCAATCCGGCCGCGGTTGCTTCCTGCATGACGGCGTCGGTATGCGGCGGCAGAGTACCGGCGCGGTAATAGCGCGCGCCCCAGATCGGCGAAAAATACAGCGTCCCGCCCCAGGCCTCCACGTCCCGTTTTGCCTTCCGCAGGATCATCCCGAAAATCTTCACGACATCGTCCATATCCTTAACGGATTTGATGTCGGGTAACTCGGATCCCGCAACGGCCATGAGGCGTTGCAGAACGTCGGCTGCCTCCTCCCGGCCATCCGCCGCATAGGCGACAGCGTTTGCACCATGCGCATCGATCAGCGGCCGCCAGTGGCCGATATCGTTCCAGATGGTCTTCCATATGCTGTCGACCTCATCCTGCCGCCCGGCCAGGCCCTGGCTGTAGGTACTGTCCAAATAGCGCATCAGGATCCGGCTGCGAATTTCATGGTCGCGCAAATCCTTGAGGTCATTCCCCACGGTGTAGAACCAGACGACGGTTTTCGGTTTCAACACGCGGCCGTATTCACGCAGGGCGGCAAGGTTGAACAGCGGCCCGTTGCCGCCGACGCCGATAGAAATTCCGGGAAAACCTTTCCGCCGCAAATGCCCGGCGACGGTCTGTTCCTGATGGACGCACTGGCCGTAAATGAATGAATCGCCGACGACCATAATGCGGTCCCCACCCATGGCGTAAACCGTGTCGTCATTGTTGAAGCCATACCGATCACTGCGCAGGACGGGAAACTGCTGCTGGTCGCCTTCGGTGCAGTTGGCCGTCGTGACATTCGCAATGCCGCTGAGCGGCAATACGGGAATCGTTCCACTGTCCGCCAGTTC
>CAXBEC010000421.1:0-3515 GCA_963974145.1 uncultured Alphaproteobacteria bacterium
CGATGGATTTCGCCGTCATCATTCCGACCAGGACACCGCCGATCAGCCCCGGGCCGCCTGTTGCCGCGATACCGTCAAGGTCCTGAAACCCGACCCCGGCCTGGTCCATTGCCCGCCGTATGATGCCGTCGACGTGATCCAGATGGCTGCGCGCGGCAATTTCCGGAACGACACCACCATAGGGACGGTGTTCCTCAATCTGTGAGAATACGACGTTGGACAGAATGCTGCGGTCGTCTCTGACCACCGAAGCGGCGGTTTCGTCGCAGGAAGATTCAATGCCGAGAACGATCATGATGGTGCCGTTGTACCGCGCGGCAGGAAGCGATGAAACCGAATCTTTTAATTCCCGGGCTCTTCCCGGCGGGGCGCATTCATCCGGCGGCAGGCATGCCAGTCCATCGGCCGCCCATCCCGTTCCGCGGCAAACCGTTCCGCCAGAAGTTGGTGTACGTCGTAGCCGCGCCGGGTCAGTTCCCGCTCCGCGGCGGACCCTTTTTCCGAAGCATTCAGATAGCTGGCGCCAATATATTTGCGAGACGCCTCCAGATCCTCCAGAAACCGGCGATGCTGGTTGAGCAATTGTTCATCGTTAAAGACAGGCCGGTTCTTCTTTGCCTTTACTGCAATCACCAGGCAAAAGATGAAGAGAATGGATATGGCCGCAATGATGAGCGCCATGCCGGAGGTACTCGCCTTCTGTTGGGTGATCGATGGTTCGTAGCACGCCAATGGCGCTTTGTCCTTATACCCGCTCGTAACCGCCACGCCGAAAAGCGCTTTGAGGCAGGAGCCGAAACAGGTACAGAAGGATCATGACTGAAACATTGAAAATCGGCACGCGCGGGTCCCCGCTGGCACTGGCGCAGGCAAACGAAGTGCGGGACCGCCTGCTGGCGGCACACAGGGGACTCAAGGTCGAAATCAGCGTCATTCAGACGACAGGGGATCAGGTTCAGGATCGGCCTCTGGCAGAAATTGGCGGCAAGGGGCTGTTTACCAAGGAAATAGAAGAGGGTCTGTTCAGCGGCGATATCGACCTGGCCGTGCATTCCATGAAGGATGTCGAAACAAAGCTTCCGGACGGGCTCGGAATTTCGACGATCCTGCCGCGCGAGGATCCGCGCGATGCCTTCATTTCGCTGCGGGCCCCGACCCTGGCCGAACTGCCGGCCGGCGCGGTTGTCGGCACGTCGTCGCTGCGCCGGCAGGCGCAGGTAAAATACCTGCGGCCCGACCTGACCGTCGTACCGTTGCGCGGCAATGTCCAGACCCGCCTTGGCAAGCTGCATGCCGGTGATGTGGACGCCACATTCCTGGCGTATGCCGGGTTGCGGCGGCTCGGCATGGCCGATATCGCAACCCAACTGATGGATCCGGCAGAAATGCTGCCCGCGGTAGCGCAGGGCGCCATCGGTATTGAAGTGCGGATCAACGATTCCCTCGTGCAGGCCTATCTGATGCCGCTGAATGACGGTGAAACGGCACGCCGGGTCCTGGCGGAACGCGCGATGCTCGCGGAGCTGGACGGGTCCTGCCGCACACCGATCGCGGCACTGGCGGAATTTACCGGCCCGGAAACGCTTCGCCTGCGCGGCCTCGTCGCGACCTATGACGGCACGACCGTTCATGAGGTCACCCGCGACGGGCCGGCAGAGACGGCCGAGGCGATGGGGATCGAGGCGGGACGGTCGCTGCGCGACCATATGGGGCCCGATTTTTTTAGCTGAGCGGGATTGCAGGCGGCCGGGAGGATGATATTCGCGCGCTCGTAACCAGACCGCTGGAGGATTCGGTTCCTCTTGTCAGGGCACTTGAAGACCGCGGCATCGAGGTCTTTATGTGTCCGATGCTGACGATCATTCTGAATCGCGGACCGGAACCGGACCTGAGCGGGATTCAGGGCATACTGTTCACATCGGCAAACGGTGTGCGTGCCTTCGCAAAGGTCGCGCCGCGGCGCGACCTGCCGGTCTTCGCCGTCGGCGACAGGACAGCGGTCGCGGCCCGGGATGCCGGATTCACCTTGGTGGAAAGTGCCGGTGGCGATGTCGACAGTCTGGTGCGGCTGGTGCGGGACAGATGCACGCCGCGCGCCGGGGCGTTCCTGCACCCCGCGGGATCGGATGTGGCGGGTGACCTGGCCGGTCAATTGGGTGCTGCAGGTTTTGCAGTACGCCGGACTGTCCTTTATCATGCAGAGGCGGCAACCACTTTGAGTCAGGAGGTCGTGCTGGCGCTTTCAGAGCATCTGATCGACCTGGCACTGTTTTATTCGCCCCGGTCCGCAGCGACCTTCGTGTCACTGGCGAGGCGCGACGGCCTTGAAAAGGCGTGTGAGAAGCTAGAGATACTCTGTTTGAGCAAGGCCGTGGCCGAGGCGGCCGACCCTATAATGTGGCGACGGGTCATGATTGCGCCACATCCGGTACAAGACGCCCTTCTGGATACTCTCGACGAAAGACTGCACAGCCAATGACCGACAACAGCGATACGCTAAACCAGGACGAACCGTTTCCCGATGCGACGTCGGTTATTGAGGCTTTTGGCGGTGTGCGCCCAATGGCGTCACAGCTTGGCGTCGCCGCGACGACCATTCAGGGCTGGAAGAGCCGGGGCAGTGTTCCGCCACCCCGTCGGCAGGAAGTCCGCGATGCGGCAACGGCAGCAGGGATCGATCTGGATAACCTGCCGGAATCGGCCCCCGTGGAGACGCCGCCGACAGATGACACGATGCCGGAACCCGCTTCCGAAACGCCGGAACATAACGAACCTGAGGAAGCAGTATCGGAACCGACGCCGCCGCCAAAACCCGCTGGCCAGGGCATCGCCTGGCTGGCTCTGCTGGTTGCCATCGCGGCGGGTGTTGCCCTGTATACGCAGCCGCAATGGTCCCCTCTGGTTTACGGCCCGTCGACACAAGCCGTTCCACAGGATGTCTTTGCGCGGATTGACGCGCTGGAAGCCAGGCCGGCGGCACCCGCGCTCGGTCCCGTCAATGCGCGGCTTGATGCCCTGGATGCGGCACTGAAGGCCGTGCCTTCCGACAGTGGAGCGTCTGCCACACTGACAGAAGAACTGGGACAACTGGCACAGAAACTGGCACAAAACGTCGAAAAGACAGACCGGCTGGTGGCGCAAGTCGACGAGGCGGAACGCAGCAGCGCGACACTGCGCGCCGATACCGCAGCGGCATCGGAATCGCTGAGGATGGAAATCGCGGCCCTGCGCGGTGACCTGTCGGCCCTCGATACAAAGCTGTCGGCGCTGGGTGCCCGGGAAGCTGCTGCCGCAGGACGAACCACCGGCCTGGCGCTCGCGGTCGTTTCCCTGGAACGGGCGGTGCTTGACGGCACACCCTTTGCCGGGCTTTTGACGGCAATCGAGCGGCTATCGGACGATGATCCGGTTGTCACGGATGCGATGGCCGTGCTGGCGCCCGATGCGAAGACTGGCATTCCAACGGCCGCGGACCTGATCAAGCGTTTTGACAATGTCGCCACGACTCTGGGTGA
>CAXBEC010000422.1:0-3501 GCA_963974145.1 uncultured Alphaproteobacteria bacterium
AAAGGTCGGTTGGATGCTGCGTTCCAACCTTGCGCCGGGTACACGTTGTGCCCTGGAACACGGCGGCGCCGCGCCGGTCATTGTCGCCGGGGATGCTGATCTGCCGCGGGTGGTTCCGATCCTGGCCAAGGGCGGATTTTATCATGCCGGGCAGGTTTGCGTTTCGGTGCAACGTGTCTTCGCGCATGAATCCGTGGCACGGGAAGTTGCGGAAGGCATCGCGGCCGAAGGCGCCAGGATGCCGGTCGGCGACCCGACACTGGCGACAACCGAAATCGGCCCCCTGATCCGGACCAAGGAAAACGACCGGATCAATGAATGGGTACAGGAAGCGGTTGCCGGAGGCGCGGAACTTATTCTCGGCGGCAACAAGATTTCGCCGAGCTGTCACGAGGCCACGGTTCTGTATAACCCGCCGGCCGATGCGAAGGTGAGCTCGCAGGAAATTTTCGGGCCGGTTGTCTGCGTTTATTCGTACTCAGATATCGACGAGGCCATCGCACGGGCCAATTCGCTGCCCTTCGCGTTCCAGTCGGCGGTCTGTACCCAGGATCTCGACACGGCGATGCGCTGCTTCCGGCGGCTCGACGCCAGCGCGGTGATGGTCAACGACCATACGGCGTTCCGGGTGGACTGGATGCCCTTCGCCGGCCTGAAGCATTCCGGTTACAATGTGGGCGGTATCCACCACACCATGCACGATATGCAGTTCGAGAAGATGCTGGTGATACGTTCGCCTGAACTGTAAGGGCGCTCAGTCTTCCAGGTTACGATCCTGTTCGGGCAGGGGAAACGCGATGGCGAGTTCATCGATATCCCCCGCCTGAAGAAGGTCGAGAATGCGCGGAACGTCGCTTTCCTGCGCCCCCATGATGAAGGCCCCGCCCGGGGAAATGCGCATGGTCGGGCCGATATGGCATTTCCCCATGCAGTGCAGGCGATTGAATTCGTAGGGTAATTGACGTTCCGTAATGCCGGCTTCAAGGGCATCGGCCAGTTCCCGGCCGCCACGGGCGCCGCAGGATGGCAGGACGTTTCCCGCACGGAAATTGATGCAGATATTGATTTTGCGCCGGCTCGCTCCGCCACTGTCGTTCATGCCCGTTCCATTCCGTTACGTCGTCAGGGGGTGGTGATAGCAGCGTCCGCAAAAAGTGCAATGCCAGGCTCATTCAGGCCCGGGATACGTTAACTTTTCGATACGCACCTTTTTCCTGTGCCTGTGCGCACCACATATAAAACAGTGCATTCACAAACGCCGGAGTCGCATCATGGACCTTCAGGACAACAGCCTGTTTCACGAAAAATGCTTTATCGATGGAAAATGGATAGACGCCGATGGCGGCGAATCCATTCCGGTCACGAACCCGGCAACGGGGGAGAGCCTGGGTACTGTGCCGAAGATGGGCGCCGCCGAAACAGCCCGCGCGATTGACGCCGCGAATGCCGCAATGCCGGCATGGCGGGCCAAAACGGCACAGGAACGGGCCGTTATCCTTCGAAAATGGTACAATCTGATGCTGGAAAACCAGGATGACCTTGCCGTCCTGATGACGCTGGAGCAGGGAAAACCCCTGGCGGAAGCACGTGGCGAGGTTCTGTATTCCGCTTCCTTCATCGAATGGTTTGCCGAGGAGGGCAAGCGCATTTACGGGGATGTGATCCCGACGCCGAACGCCAACTGGCGTATCGTTGTGTCCAAGGAACCGATCGGCGTTTGCGCGGCCATTACGCCATGGAATTTCCCGTCCGCCATGATCGCTCGCAAGGTGGGGCCGGCTCTGGCCGCCGGCTGTACGATGGTCTGCAAACCGGCAACCGCGACGCCGTATTCGGCCTTGGCCATGGCGGATCTTGCCGCACGTGCCGGTGTGCCGGCAGGTGTTTTCAGCGTCCTCACCGGGTCTTCGTCAGCCATTGGCGGCGAAATGACCTCAAATCCAATCGTCCGCAAGCTGACCTTCACCGGTTCCACCGAAATCGGCAAGCTGCTGGCCGAACAATGTGCCGGCACCATGAAGAAGCTCAGCATGGAACTGGGCGGCAATGCGCCGTTTATCGTATTCGATGACGCGGATCTGGATGCCGCCGTTGAGGGCGCGATGGCCTCGAAATACCGCAACGCCGGACAGACCTGTGTCTGCGCCAACCGTATGCTGGTACAGGACAGTGTCTATGACGAATTCGCCACCAAGCTGGCGAAGGCCGTTGGCGGTATCAAGGTCGGCAATGGCATGGAAGCCGGAATCAACCAGGGTCCCATGATCGACATGGCCGCGGTGGAAAAGGTTGAAGCGCATATTGCGGATGCGGTCGGGAAGGGCGCGCGCGTCGTCGCCGGCGGGAAACGCCATGCGATGGGGGGCACGTTTTTCGAGCCGACGGTCCTGTCGAATGTTACGACCGACATGGCCGTGACACGTGAGGAAACCTTCGGGCCCGTCGCCCCGCTGTTCCGGTTCAAGACGGAAGAAGAAGCCATCCGCATGGCGAATGATACGGAGTTCGGCCTAGCGTCCTATTTCTACAGCCGTGATATCGGTCGGGTCTGGCGTGTTTCCGAAGGGCTTGAGTACGGTATCGTGGGCGCCAATACCGGGATTATTTCAACCGAGGTTGCGCCGTTCGGCGGCGTGAAGGAATCCGGCCTGGGCCGGGAAGGTTCGAAATACGGCATCGAGGACTTCCTGGAAATCAAGTATGTCTGCATGGGCGATGTCGCCAAGTAGCAGGCGGATATGAAGCGGCGGGCAGTCATGCCCGCCGTTTTTTTTCAGTGTCGCGGCGTCGTGATCCGCGCCGTCCATTTCATTTCTTTGCTTTGGTCCTTATATCTTGGGGGCAGAATCTAACGCAGCGAAGGGTGGCGAACTATGTCCGAGTATGACTACGATCTATTCACGATAGGCGCGGGATCAGGAGGCGTTCGGGCGAGCCGGATTTCGGCAAGCTACGGCGCGCGCGTCGCCGTCGCCGAGGAACGCTATCTGGGCGGAACCTGTGTGAATGTCGGCTGCGTGCCGAAGAAGCTGCTGGTGTATGCATCGCATTTTTCCGAAGACTTCGAGGATGCGGCCGGGTTCGGATGGACCGTTGGCGAACGCAGTTTCAACTGGTCGACTCTGATCGAAAACAAGAACCGGGAAATCGAGCGGCTGAACGGCATCTACGAGCGCATGCTCGGCAATGCCGGTGTCGAGATTTTCAGGGGCACCGCGACCGTTGTTGACCCGCACACTGTCTCGATCAACGGCAAGACGGTAACAGCTAAACATATTCTCGTCGCGACCGGTGGCTGGCCCGTTGTGCCGGATATTCCGGGCAAGGAACACGCGATCACCTCGAACGAGGCGTTCTTCCTTGAAACGCTGCCGAAGCGGGTTCTCATGGTTGGCGGCGGTTATATCGCCGTTGAGTTCGCCGGCATTTTCAATGGCCTCGGTTGTGACGTAACACAACTGTATCGCGGGCCGCATTTCCTGCGCGGTTTCGATGACGACG
>CAXBEC010000423.1:0-3494 GCA_963974145.1 uncultured Alphaproteobacteria bacterium
CGCCGCGGCGATGGTCGCGAGCGACCGGCCATGGAACGCGCCTTCAACCGTCAGCGTGCGCCAGCGTTTGCCGTCACCCTTCTGGAAATGATAGCGACGGCACAGCTTGATTGCCGCTTCCATCGCTTCCAGCCCGGAATTGCAGAAGAACACGGCGTCGCCGAAACTGTTCGCCGCCAGCCGCTCCGCCAGTTTCACCTGGCCCGGGATCGTGTACAGGTTCGAGCAATGCCACAGCGTTGCGACCTGTTCCTGCAGTGCCTTCACCAGATGGGGGTGGCAATGGCCAAGAGAGGTCACCGCAATGCCGGTGCCGAAATCGAGGAATCGTCGACCGTCCGTCGCGTAAAGATAGGGACCTTCGCCCCGTTCAAACGCGAGGTCGTAACGACCATAGGTCGACATCACCGCTGCCATCGCTAGTCTCCTTAATTGCCTGAATTCAGGCGGCCAATTTCAGAAAGGCGCGGAGTATCGGCACTTGTTCCTATGCTGTCAACGGTCGGTTGTTTTAAATTTTATGGTAGCAAGCGTTGCGACGCGGCGTCTCTTCCCCGGCCAGGTGGCCCGGTATAGGTTTCGCAGCGTGACTTTATAATGGACAGGCAGGGGAAGTGATGTCGGAAACGATTGCGCAACGGCTGGTGCGGATGGATATCGTATTGCCGGAGGCGGCGGCTACGAAGGCCGCCAATATCGAAACGGTGCTTGTTCATCGCGGCAGACTGCGGGTTTCGGGACAGTTGCCGGTCTGGAATGGTGAGATACGATTCCAGGGCAGGGCAGGGGCGGAGCGCACGCTGGCCGAAGCCGTGGCGGCGGCACGGCTGTCGGCGCTGAACGTGCTGGCGCAGGCGAACCGGGCGCTGAACGGAGACCTGGACCGGATCGAACGGGTTCTGAACCTGCGGGGTTTCGTTGCCGTGGCGGATGGCTTTACAGCGGTCGCTCAGGCGGTGAATGGCGCGTCAGACCTGATGATCGAGGTTTTCGGCGATGCGGGGCGGCATACCCGTACTGCCGTCGGCGTTTCGGCGATGCCGCACAACGTCACGGTCGAGATCGAGGCGCTGTTCGCCCTTCGCGAATAAGGTGCAGGCGTTCCGCCGGCACGCCTGGCGGATATCAAATATCTGTCCCCTTGTGGCGCGCGGCGTTATGCATAGGCGTTACCCCGCAAGCCCAAGAGAGCGAGAAACGGCAATGCTATATATTATTTATCAGGAAGATCGCCCCGACGCAGCGGAATTGCGCGCGAAACTGCGGCCGGCGCATTTTGAATACCTGGACGCGCATGAGGATATTCTTGTGCTGGGCGGCGCGATGCTGGCTGATGATGGCAAGACCCGCACCGGCAGTGTCCTGATCATCAATGTGGACAGCCGCGAGGCGGCGGACCGCTTCTCCGAGAACGAACCGTTTCGCAAGGGCGGGTTGTTCAAGAAGGTAACCGTGTCCCATATGCGGCGCGGTCAGTGGAATCCGGCCGCCGCGCCAAAGACAGCAGAAGGAAACTAGTCGGACCCGGCCGCGCCGCGTTACGCGGGGACCGGACCCGACGGTAGGGCCAACCCCCAGGTTTCCAGGAAGCCGGTGTGACGCCTGCCGGGCATCCCGGTGGCTTCGGGAATCCGGGCCGCCTGTTTTTCCGGAACCCATGAATTTTCAGCGATCCGGTCAATTTGTTCATTTGTCGCTGGCGCTGTGGGATCCGGCATTTCCGTTACCGGTTTGGTATCGGGAATCCCGTCCGGGAAGGTCATCGCCTGGCACGCCAGGTGTTCCGACGTCGACCAATTCATTTTCCAGGCCGGAATCGCAGTGCCTTCCGCTATTTTCCGATACATCCCATATCCGATGCCGCGTGAGTAATGGGTGCGACTGTTCCGGCAAAATTCATCGGCCGGTATGGGGACGCCGTTCAGTATGCCGTCGACGACAAGAAATGCCTTTTTCGCATCGGGTGAATCAGGGTGCTTCTCAATGTCCCTCAGAACCTGAACGCGATCACTGCATTCCTTGAGGAAATAGCGGTAGGTCAACGATATGAGTTCATAGGGGGATGTACCAACCTCGTGGAGGCTGACCCCGAAGGTCTTCACGGAGACTTCCGTCAGTTCCCAGAGGGTATCCCAGAAACTTGTTCGGAAGTAGCTTCCCTGCTGAACGCCGGATCGCAGTTTCTGGACGGCATTGCGCGCCACATTGATCCGGCCGGCCGCGTCGCATGCGCGCGCCCATTCCAGCGTCAGGTTCAGGCCCGGAAATACCTGTGTCAGATTCCGTGACAGTTCCGACAGGAAGGCGCCAAAGGTGATGCTGTGATGCGCAAAATAGTAGTTGTAGTAATAACGCAATTCCGATTCCAGGGGCATTCCCTGCGTGGCGGGTTTGCCCTCAAGCGTCATGCGAAACGAATCATGTATTTTTCGAGATATTCCCGCGCGCACAGCTACGGGTATCCCGAATTCAGTCCCGGGAATTATTATTGTATCTACCCCTTGTTAACAGCCCTTCGGCCTGGCGGCGTTTTGCGTGGAATCCGGCCTTGCCCTTATGGGCTTCCTTACTGGTGGCCAATTGTCATCCACACGCCATACAAGCCGTGCACATTGACGTCCTGAAAATATTTACCCGTTTTCAGGCGTCTTGAATCTCCATTTCGTTATGGTTGTATTGTATTCACCAAGTCTTTGTTTTGTTTTCAAAAGATAAATAACATAACCAGTTAAAAGATTTCCAGTCGAATATTATATTTCCCTTCATCCGTTTTAATGAAGTTTTAATAAAAGACTGTTTCCCGCCGGTGATTCCGGGCTCCGGTGTTTCGTCGGCGGAACGGCGAGATAACGGTCCGGGAACACCCCGGCTTGCACAAATCCGCGCTATCGCGAATGATTGGGCAGAAATTCAACGCTTTGTCGGGAGGCTGATATGCCATATGTGACGAATACCGGGTTGACGGTGCGGCCGCTGTCGAACGCGCTGGGCGCGGAGATCAGCGGGATCGATATTACCGGAGAGGTTTCCGACGCGCAGATCGATGCGATCCGGTCGATCTGGAACCAGTACCATATCATCCTGTTTCGCGGCGTGGACTGGTCGCCGGCGCAGCAGGTCGCATTTTCCAGCCGGTTCGGCAGCCTCGATCCGCATGACGCGACGCCGTTTTCCCGGCATGCGGACCATCCCGAAGTCATGGTCATCACCAATAAGGAACGGGATGGCAAGCCTTCCGATACCCGCAATACCGGGCGGAACTGGCATTCAGACTATGCCTATACGGGGCGCCCCGCCGCCGCGTCGATGCTGTATTGCCTGGAAATGCCGGAAGTCGGCGGCAATACGATGTTCTGCAACATGGCGCGCGCCTATGATGACCTGTCGGACAAGATGAAGCAGGTCGTTGAGGATTTGCACTCGGTCTACGATTTCAGTCTGGTGGCGGGACTCGCCGAACGCACCCCGGAATACGTGAAGGAGCAGTTACGTCT
>CAXBEC010000424.1:0-3484 GCA_963974145.1 uncultured Alphaproteobacteria bacterium
CGCCCGCCGCGACGGTGCCGGCGCTTTCGTGCAGAACCCGCAGGACACGGCCGTTCACAGGTGCGCGGACCGTCACGCAGCACCCGCCGCGGGCGGCGTCGTTCGCGTCGTCGCGGCCGGCCTCGATCAGCGAGGCGCGCGCGTTCTTGAGCTCGAATTCCCGGACCCGGACGGCGGCTTCCGCCGTTGTCAGCGCCGCCCGCCGGACCCGCGCCTCCAGGACCGCGCGGTCCAGCGCGCTTTGTGAAACCGTGTGCCGCGCCGCCAGCTGCTTGGCCCGTGCCAGTTCCTCCAGCGCAAAATCCAGTTCCGCCCGCGCCCGTTCCTGATCCGCCCGGGCGAGCGACAATGCCGCTTCCGCGCCTTTCGCCAGCGCTTCGGCCTGGGTGCGGGACCGGATGTCGAGCAGTGTCGGGTTGCCCGGTTCGATCGTGGCCAGAACGGTTTCGCCCGCGATGACCGGATCGCCGGCTTTCTTCGTGATCCGCATGGCCCGGCCGGGCAGGGGGGCGGATACAACGTAGACGTCCCGTACCCGGGTCTTGGCTTCGTCATCGACCGTCACCAGCAATTGCCCGCGGGTGACCGTGCCGAAATCCACGGCGACAGGCTGCGGCATGAAGGCATAGACTAGTGCGCCCGCCAGCAGGACGCCGAGGATGCCCCAGAATACGATACGACGGAATTGCGGAGACATCCTGCAGCTACTCCCTGGTTTTCAGCACGGCGATCAGGTCGAGCGTATCGATACGCCGTCGAACGAAGAGGCCGGAAACCACCACCGCAGCGATAATCACGGCGGCGGCGATTCCGAAGGACTCGCGTTCGATATAGAAGGGTATCCGATACAGCTCGGTTTCAAAAATGGACGACATGAAGCGGCACAACGCATATCCGGCTGCGCAGCCGACCGGCAGCGCCAGGAAGGTCAGCGCGGCCAGCTCGCCAAGCAGGATATAGGATATTTCGAAACGGGTGAGGCCCAGCACCCGCAGGCTGGCGAGTTCCCGCCCGCGTTCCGACAGGGAAATGCGGACGCTGTTATAGACGACGCCGAAGGCGAGAAGGCAGGAAAACATGATGTAGAAACCGACCATGATGTACATGGTTTCGCCCAGTGTGCTCCGGAACGCGGTGATGGCGGCTTCGCGCCGGGTGACGCTGGCGACTTTCGGCAGGTCCTTCAGCGCGGCGTCAAGCTCCTGCTGCCGGTCCGGGTCGGCGAGAAGCCGGGCGCCGGACACGCTGGGCGCTTCGCGCATCATCCGGTTCAGGGCATCAAGCCGCATATAGGCCGGGGTACCCAGATAGGTGGTGAACACCGCCGCGACGGGAACCTCGCGCACCGGGCGCCGGCCTTCCAGAACTTCCACGGTAACCGTATCGCCCGCCTTTGCGCCCAGCAGCTTCGCCAGTTTATCTGACAGCAGCAGGCCTTCCGGTGGCAGCGGGACGGGCGCATCCTTCGCGTCCAGGATCCGGCCCAGTTCCGGCGCGGCCGGCAGGCCGGTCAGCGCCTCGCGCCGTGAATACTGTCCGAACCTGACCCGCACGGGGACAGCGCGATAGGGTTCAACGGCGATGACGCCGGGCAACCGCGCCAGTTCGTGCAGGATACGGGCAGGCTGCGGGTCCGTCAGGCTGATATTCAGGTCATCGCGTTGTACCTGATTGTACTGGACATCGATGATCCGCTCGATGGCGTCGATCCAGTACATGGAGCTCAGCAACACCGAGAATGCCAGCGCGATTCCGATGACGCTCAGCGCCGCGCGCAGCGGCCAGCGCATGATATGACGCAGGACCATCCGGGTCGGCTGGTCGAGCATGCCCAGAAGGGGCAACCGGTGGAAAAAGCCACGGTGATAGCTGGTCGGGGCCGGCGGCGCCATCGCCTGGGCGGGCGACAGGGTAGTGGCCTTGCGCACGGCCCCCGCGCTGCCGATCAGCGCCGCGAACAGGCTTATAAAGATGGCGCCGGCGAAGACGGTCGTGTCGAGTCGGAAATACAGATAGGGGAAGCGGTAGAACTGCGTGTACATTTCCGTCATCAGATTGCCCAGCCAGGCGCCGCCGGCACAGCCCAGCAGCACCCCGAACGCGACCATGGCCAGCACGAATTTCGTGTAATGCCAGCCGATGGACATATCCGTGTAGCCGAAGGCTTTCAGCAACCCGATCTGTTCGCGTTCGGTGGCGATCAGCCGCGAGATAACCATGTTCAGCAGGAAGGCCGATACGGACAGAAAGATCGACGGCATCAGCGTCGCCATTGTGCCCAGCTGTTCAATCTCGCTGGACAGGAACCAGTTCGACGTCTGGTCCTTGCGCAGATAGGCGCCGGTGCCGCCATAGGGGTCGAGCACCGTATCGATCCGCTGGATGACGGTTCCCGGGCTGGCGTTGCGCAGCAGCGATACGGTCAGGTCGTTGAACGCACCGTCCATGTCGAAGGCGGCGGACAGCGCCTCGCGGCCCATCCAGATAATGCCGTAGCGCGCATCGTCGGGCATCATCGCGCCCGGCGCGATCGAATAGACGTATTCCGGCGACAGCGCCACGCCGACAATATCGAGATGCCGTTTCTTGCCGTTGATTGTCGCATGGAAGCGGTCGCCGGGTTCCAGCCGGTGCGCCTCGGCGAAGGCTTCGCTGATCACGACTTCATCCGGCCTGCCGCGCGTAACGCTGCGGCCACGCCGGATCAGGATGTTGTTGAGTTGGATGCGGCCTGATTCCGGGATGGAGATCAGCCGCCCGACTACCGGTTCGTCAAAGCCCGGAACATCCAGCGTCACGTCGCGGACGATCCGCGTATCGACGGCCTTGACCCCGGGTATACCAGCGAGGCGCGGAACCAGCCGTTCCGGCGCGCGCCGGGCGAAGCCGAACACATCGGCGAAACGGTAGCGTTCGTAATAGACGTCCCGTGTTTCCTCCAGCGCCCGCAGGGTGCTGAGCGACATGACGAATGTCGCGATTCCCGCGCTGATGACCAGGGCGACGGCAATGACCAGCCCCCTTACATGCCACAGGTCGCGCAGCAGTTTTCGGTTCAACGGATTCATGCGCCTACCAGACGAGGTCGCGCGCCGGCTGCCGGTGCGCGTTGGTTTCGATGCCGGCAATCCGGCCATCGGCCAGCGATACGACGCGGTCCGCCATCGAGGCGATGCCCGCGTTATGGGTGATCAGCGCCATTGAGGTTTTGAATTCCCGGTTGACCGCTTCCAGCGCTTCCAGCACGACGATGCCGGTCCGGCTGTCCAGCGCGCCGGTCGGTTCGTCGCACAGCAAGATGGCGGGCCGCTTGGCGATGGCGCGGGCGATGGCGACCCGTTGCTGTTCGCCGCCGGATAGCTGCGAGGGGAAATGGTCCAGCCGGTCCTTCAACCCGACCAGTGCCAGCGCGTCTTCCGGTTTCATCGGGTTAACGGCGATCTCGGTAACCAGCGACACGTTTTCGCGGGCCGTCAGGCTGGGG
>CAXBEC010000425.1:0-3477 GCA_963974145.1 uncultured Alphaproteobacteria bacterium
CGTCATGCTACACTGCGCCTTGAAAACGTCACGGTACACGGATGCGAACCAGGCCAATGACAAAACAACTACTCATCGTTGCGCACGCCCCTTCTGAAAATACACAGGCATTGCGCGATGCCGTGGCCCGGGGT
The DNA here is from genome assembly GCA_963974145.1 of uncultured Alphaproteobacteria bacterium. Taxonomy (GTDB): domain Bacteria; phylum Pseudomonadota; class Alphaproteobacteria; order UBA8366; genus MarineAlpha4-Bin1. Next base: position 135 of record CAXBEC010000425.1, read on the forward strand.
GCCGCCGCAGACGGTATCGACGGTGTCACCGTCACCGTAAAGCCACCCCTGGAGGCCGGTCCGCAGGACGTACTGGCGGCGCAGGGGATCATTCTCGGCACAACCGAGAACCTTAGCTATATGAGCGGCGCGCTGAAGGATTTTTTCGACCGGGTCTATTACCCCTGCCTGGAGGAAACCCAGGGACTGCCCTATGCCCTGTATATACGCGCCGGGCATGATGGCACCGGCACGCGGCGCGGCGTTGAAACCATTGTTACCGGGCTTCGCTGGCGCGCCATCCAGGATCCGCTGATCTGCCAGGGAGAATTCCGCGACTCCTTCGTCGCCGATTGCGAACAACTTGGGACACTGATGGCGGCGGGACTGGAAGCCGGTGTCTTCTGACCCCGCCGCCGGCACAGCTATCGCGTTACTGCGTCGTGTCCCAGCTGCCATCCGGCTGACGGCATGCCGTGCCGTACATCTGCTGTTCACGACCGCCGATCACACCGACCGTCGTGTATTCGCGGCAATAGGTGGCATCGGCGTTCTGCCAGGTTCTGGTCGGCACCACGCTATAGCGGTTGCCCGATACCGCGTTGTTCCAGACGACGGGCTGACCGACGCGCGCGGTTTCCAGCGCATGATGCACATGGCGGCGATCCGTCACATCGAAGAACCCGCTGAACACCGGGCGCTGGACGACAATAACTTTCGGTGCCGGCCGGTACCCGTAACCATAGACCGCGCGCGGCTGGCGCTTCTGGCTGCGATGCAGGTATCGCCGCTTTTCGACCTTTTTGTCGTAACCCCGATGATGCTTGTGATGATGCTTGTAATGTCCATCATACCCGTATGCCGGGGCATGGCGGGGCGGTTGCGCGGCCGCATCGACCGTGACCGCCAGTTGGGCAAGCCCGAGCACGGCCACGAATGCCGGTATAGAAAAACCGAAAACCTTGTTCATAATTTTTTCCTCTGTTCGTTTCGTTCTTCAACAACCGCCAGGCCGACCGGCGAATTTCAGGTTTCCTGATCGCCGGTTCATCTATTTTTTATAGTATATTTACATGCACTTTTAATGTCAATGGCGGCCAGATAACAGGGCGCGCTGCGGTGCTTGCCGCTGCCGGGGCGCTTGCTTATGGTCAGGTTCAGGATCACAGGGGAGTGGAACGAACCCATGAGTATCAAGGGCAAGGCATATATCGCGGGGATATTTGAACATCCAACCCGCAAAGCGGTTGACCTGTCGGTCGCGCAGCTGCACGCGGAATGCGCCGCCGGGGCGCTGGCCGATGCGGGGCTCACCAAGGACGATGTCGACGGCTATTTCTGCGCCGGCGATGCGCCGGGCCTCGGTCCGCTGTCGATGATCGAATATATGGGACTGAACCAGCTGCGCCATATCGACTCCACCGAAACCGGCGGGTCATCCTACCTGATTCATATCGGCCATGCGGCGGAGGCCATCGCGGCCGGTAAATGCAGCGTTGCGCTGGTAACCCTTGCGGGGCGCCCCCGGGCGGACGGCATGGCCACGGGCACCAAGCCGCGCAATTACGGCGCCGATGCCCCCGATGTACCGTTCGAATTCATGTACGGCCCGACCGTCGTGAACATGTATGGCATGGCCGCCCGCCGCCACATGTATCAGTACGGCACCACCAGCGAACAGCTGGCCTGGGTCAAGGTCGCGGCATCGCACCACGCGCAGCATAATCCACATGCCATGCTGCGCGATGTCGTGACGGTAGAAGACGTGTTGAATTCACCGATGATCGCCGACCCGCTGCACCGGATGGATTGTTGCGTGATTTCCGATGGCGGCGGCGCGTTTATCGTTGTCAGCAAGGAAGTCGCGGACAGCCTGGACCGGGACTGCGTGAAAGTGCTGGGCCATGGCGAAACCTCGAAGAACCTGAACGCCGGCAATATCGACCTGACCTTTACCGGCGCCCGCTGGTCGGGGCCGCGCGCCTTCGAGGAAGCGGGCCTGACCCCGGCGGATATGGATTACGCGTCGATCTACGATTCCTTCACGATCACCGTAATCGAAACGATCGAGGATCTGGGCTTCTGCCCGGTCGGCGAAGGCGGCAAGTTCGTCATGGACGGCAACCTGATTTCCGGCGTCGGCAAGCTGCCCTTCAACACCGATGGCGGCGGGCTGTGCAACAATCACCCGATCAACCGCGGCGGGTTGACCAAGGTGCTGGAAGCCGTTCGGCAGTTGCGCGGCGAAGCGCACCCGAAGGTACAGGTGCCGGATTGCCGGCTTGCGCTGGCCCATGGCACCGGCGGATCGATCGGATCCCGAATGGGCAGTTCCACCGTCATACTGGGGAGGGCCGACGCATGAGCAAGGAACGCGTCATTCCATCGCCGCCGATGAGCGTCGAACACAAGGAATTCTGGGACGCCTGCAGCGAAGGCAAGCTGATGGTGCCGCGCTGCAAGGATACGGGGCAGTTCTTCTGGTACCCGCGCAAGGTCAGCCCCTTCACCTTGAGCAATAATGTCGAATGGGTTGAAGCCTCCGGCAAGGGAACGATCTACACGTTTTCCATCATGCGCCGGACGGACCCGCAATACGCCATCGCCTATGTGACGCTGGAGGAAGGCGTGACGGTGATGACCAATATCGTGGATTGCGATTTCGACTCGCTCGCCATCGGCCAGGCTGTCGAACTGAAGTTCCGGGACAGCGAAGAAGGCCAGAAAGTCCCCGTCTTCAAGCCGGCGGGATAACCACGCGGTGCTGCAGGGGCTTCGAACCGTTGTCTACCATGTCCGCGACCTGGAACGGTCAAAGGCATGGTATTCGGAGTTGCTGGGATACGGCCCCTATTTCGACGAACCTTTCTATGTCGGGTTCGATGTCGGCGGGTATGAGCTGGGGCTCCTGCCGGCGGAACCGGATGAACTGCCCGGCGCCGTGACCTATTGGGGCGTCGCAAATATCGAAAAGGCCGTGGCGGCGCTGATTGACAGGGGCGCCAATGCGGCCGATCCGGTCACGGCAACCTGCTGGGAATTATCGAGAACCCGCACTTTCGGGCGCGGTGATCAACCTGGTCTAGCGGCGCGGAAACCAGCGCCGCCAGGGCTGGTGACAGATCGCGGCAATGACCCAGAAGCATGATCCCCAAAGGATCAGCAGAATATAGAACACGTCCTTGGACCAGCTCACCCACAGCAGCAGCGGCAGGATGACCATGACCAGACCGAGGATCGACAGGATGAACTGTTCCCTGACTGAAAACATTTTCTGTTTCTCATTGTCCGACATTGTATTGCCCCGTTTAGACCACAAATCCCTGGCAATGGACAATCCGCTATCGGGAAATCGTATTTAACA
>CAXBEC010000426.1:0-3471 GCA_963974145.1 uncultured Alphaproteobacteria bacterium
CCCTTGATCGTGATCCGATGTGCGCGCCGCCTTTGGCCATGATAATCGTTGATTGCATAATGCTGGACGCAGCGGTTATCCCATAATGCCAGCGACCCCGCCTTCCAGCGGAACCGGCAGGTGAATTCCGGCCGGATCGCATGACGCCGCAGGTATTTGATCATGCCGTCGCTTTCCTCATCCTTCATACCGGCGAAGCGCTGGGTATGGGACCCGATATAAAGCGACTTGCGTCCTGTTTCCGGATGGGTACGGATCAGCGGGTGCTCGACTTCGGCCGGCTGGTCGACCGGCACCTTCATCGCGACATTGCCGTTGGCCGCGTATCGTTCGCGGCGCGACCGGCCGCCTGCCTTGTTCTTGCCGCTGTCGCCTGCCGCCACGGTCTTCACCCCGTCCAGCATCGCCTTCATGCCATCCGACAGCGCGTCATACGCCCTGTACATATTGGCGAAGATCGTATCCCCGCCAGCCGCCGGCACTTCCTTGGCGTAGAGCATCGTCGCCATGGCCGGCTGCGGCGCAAACATCTGGTCCGTGTGCCAGTCATTGCCGAAATTATAAGTATCGGTCTCGGTCTTCAGGATTTCGATGATTTCGGGATAATCCGGCATCCCGGCGATATAGGGATGCAGGTGGATGTCCCCGAAACGTCTCGCGAAAGCGAGCTGCTGATCCGGTGTAATGTCCTGTTCGCGGAAGAAGATAACGCAATGGTCCAGCAGCGCCTGATGAATCGCGGAGAATGTTGTGTTGTCGTCCAGGTCATGCGCCAGATCGACCCCATACAGTTCCGCCCCCAGCGCACCGGCAATAGGCCGGGTTTCGATCGCCGCCGACATGATACCCTCTCCCTAGTAACCGAAAGCGGCACCATCCTTGCGCGGGTCAGAGCCGCCGGTCAAGACACCCTCCTCCCAGTCAATCATGATCGCCTGTCCACCACCTTGCGGCTTCGGTGGCGCTTTCAGCTTATGGCCCAGCGCCTTCAGCCCGTCGCAGACAGCTTCCGGGACACCGCTTTCCACTTCCACGTCCTGCCCGGGATTGGCGAAAACCCGCGGCAGGTCGATGGCTTCCTGGATATCGAGCCCGAAATCGATCAGGTTGGTCAGCAGTTGCGTATGGCCGACAGCCTGATACTGCCCGCCCATCACGCCAAAGGGCATTACGGCGCGGCCGTCCTTGACCATCATGCCGGGAATGATCGTATGCATCGGTCGCTTGCGCGGCGCGATGCAATTGGGGTGTCCCGGTTCGATAATGAAGCCCTGTCCACGATTCTGCAGCATCACCCCGGTGGTCGGGCTCATGATACCGCTGCCATAGCCACTGAACAGCGAATTGATAAAACTGACGGCGTTGCGATCCTTGTCCACGACGCATAGGTAAACCGTATCCGCATGCGCCCGCGCCTTACCCGGCGGCGGCGGTGTCATCGCCCGGTCATTCGCGATGCGTCCGCGCAGTTCCGCTGCATGTTCCAGTGACAGCAACCAGTCGGCCGGCACCTGTGCCATCGACGGGTCCGCAACCACGTCGTCACGGTCGCGCATCGCCAGCCGCGAAGCTTCGGTCAATAAATGAAACCGTTCCACCGATACCGGGTCCATAGACGACAGGTCATATCCCGACAGGATGTTGAGCATTTCCAGCGCAATGATCCCCTGCCCGTTCGGCGGACATTCGAAGACATCATAGCCACGGTAATTTGTTTTCACCGGGTCGACATATTCTCCCTTCGCCTCGGCGAAATCGTCGAGCGTGTGCAGTCCGCCCAGTTCGCGAAGATGGTTGACAATATCTTCCGCCACCCGGCCCCTGTAAAACGCGTCGCGGCCCTGTTTCGCGATCAGTTCCAGCGTGTCCGCCAGTTCCGGCTGATAATGCAGCGTGCCGACCTTCGGCGGCTTGCCACCCGGCAGCATGACCCGCTTTGCATTCGGGTTGTGGCTCAACGTCGTGACCCCGTCGGCCCAGTCGACCGAGGCGCGCGAATGCACCGGATAACCGTTGCGGGCATAATCGATCGCCGGCTGCAGCAGTTCGTCCAGACCTTTCGTGCCGTGATCGCGCAACAGCTGCGACCAGGCATCTACCGCGCCGGGCACCGTCACCGCATGCGGGGTATAACGCTCGATCTTCTTGATTCCCCGTTCAACATACCAGTCCGCATTCGCCGCCGCCGGCGCGCGGCCGGAACCGTTGAACGCCTTGATATCGGCGCTGCCGCCCTTTGACATCAGCATGAAACAATCGCCACCGATCCCGGTTGAGCCCGGTTCGACCACGCATTGCACGGCACAGGCGGCCACCGCCGCATCCATCGCATTGCCGCCCTCCTGCAGCACGCGAACGGCTGCCATGGTCGATAGATAATTCGAGGTCGCCGCCATACCGTTCGTTGCGTGGGCGGGGGACCGGCCGGGCAGTTCGAGATTGCGCATGGCAAGTACCTTTCGGAAGGGAAGAATTCGTCTGCACGATTTATAGGACGGACCGTCATAACGCACCAGCCCGACAGCCGAATTCGGAAAAGCCGTTCAGATCGAGGGCACGAAGGTTCGTTCCAGCCCGGGATCGTTCCGGCGCGGTGCCGGCAGCGGCAGGGTCAGTTCACCCCGACGGTCGAATGGATACGCGCTGCTGCCCGCAATTCCGTCGACATAGGCGCGACCGTGCAGCCTGTACGCGATGCTGTCACTGGCGCCCAGCGCCATCAACTGGCGGATGAGGTTGATTGTACTGGTGTTCCCTTTCACCGACATCGTTGCATAACCAAGCCTTGGCACGGTGACAGATTCATCGCTCAATCCCTCCGCAAAGGGTTCGCCGTTGACATCGAGCGAAAACGACAACCCGTTCAGCGGTATGTCGAAATCGTTCGGATTACCAATCCGGATCTGCAGCACCAGCTCCTGGGACAACAGCCCCGCGGAGGCCAGCCGCATGTTCGCCAACTGGATGCTCGGTGGCGTGACATCGCCGACGGACGCACAGGCGGTCAGCAGGAGGCTGAAAACAAGAACGGCAAGTCGAGTCACGGAACAAGGCCTCCGGATAATGTTTCCCACAGTAATTCTGTATCCTGTTGCAGATAACATTCTGCCTGTTTGTACCGCATTGTTACAACGCCGCCTCTGTCCGCCCTACGCATGCAGGCTGTCCAGCAGTCTACCGTGACCCGCCGCAACATCGTGAATTCCCAGCGCCCGGAACGGCACCCAAAAATCGGCATGATTCTGGGCGATTACAGGCACGCCGAGTTCGGCTTCCAGCGACGCCACAAGTGGGGCGACCGGCACCTGCCCGCTCGGTATCGACAACGCCTCGGCCGTCGGTGCCTGCGCCATGGCGTCTCGCGCCGCCTGCCGAATGGTTTCCGCCGGAATAGCGTGCAGGAAGTCGAATGTGGCGGCCATCCGTCCAACCGACAGTACTTCGATCCCGTTCCCGGCAAGAAATGCCTGC
>CAXBEC010000427.1:0-3468 GCA_963974145.1 uncultured Alphaproteobacteria bacterium
CCGGTGAACAGGAACGGGTCCTGCAGGACCATGGCGATATGCCGCCCCAGCGCCGCCTTGGTGTAATCCCGCACATCGCGCCCGTCGATCGTGACCGCACCGTCCCATACTTCATAGAACCGGTGGATCAGCGAGGTAATGCTGGTCTTGCCGGACCCCGTCGGGCCGACCAGCGCCACGGTCTCACCGCGCTTGACCTCAAACGATATGTCCTTCAGCACCGGCTGGTTCCGCACATAGCCGAAGGTGACGTTTTCAAAGGCGATACTGCCCTCGATGGTTTCCGGATCGATGGCGTCCGGCTTGTCGGTAATCGCCAGCGGGACTTCCAGCACCTCGAAAATGCGCTGGCCGGATGCCATGGCCCGCTGCATGACGCTGTACTGGATGGTCAGCGAGCGGATGGGATCGAAGAACCGCTGTACATAGAACAGGAAGGCGACCATGACGCCGACATCCAGCGCATCCTCCAGCACCAGCGAGCCGCCAACCACGACGACGATGCCCATCGCGGCGCCGGTCAGCGTATCGACGATCGGCACCATGATCTGCGCGAATTTCGCCGAACGCAGATGGGCGAGCAGGTTCTCCTTCGCCTTGTCGTCATACAGCCGGAAATTGACGTCCTCGCGCCCCATCCCCTGCACGGTGCGGACAGCGTGGATCCCCTCGGCCAGCGCGCCATTGGCGATGGAGTTGGTTTCCCGCGCCCGGCGGAACGCCCGGCGGGCCGGGGGCAGCCAGATCAGCCGCACGATCAGCAGCGCCGGCACCACGGACAGCGTGACCAGCCCCAGATTGAAATTGAGGCTCAGCATGATGACGATGATACCGACCAGCAGCACCAGGTCGCCGACGGCAGTGATCGAGTTTTCCAGGAATTCCTGCAGGGAATTCACATCGCCCTGCAGCCGCGACATCATGCGGCCGATTTCCGTCTTGTCCATGAAACTGAGCGACACATGTTGCAGATGCGAGAACATGGCGCGGCGAAGATCAAAGATAACGTGCTCGCCGGTCAGGCCGACGATTCGGTCCTGCACCCAGTTGGCGGCGTAGCTCAGCGTTATGGCGATGCCGAATGCCGCCACGGCGAGCCCCAGCATGGAGGCGCTGGCGCTGTCGGAGACGATTGCCTTGTCAATGGCGTAGCGGATGATCAGCGGGATAATGAGCTGCGCCCCGGTGAAGGTCAGAACCGCAAGCAACGCGATATAGATCCGTTTCCGGTACGGATAGACATAGGAGAAGAACCGCCGGATCACGCGACCGTCGAACGCCGCCCCGAACATCTCCTCGTCATGGCTGATCTGCGAACCGACGACCGCGCGGGGCGGCCGGGCCTGCGACGCCGTATCCGATGGGGCCGTCATTCCGCTGCTCCTTCAAGGGCCTGGTCGTCGCTGATACGGCTCTGCAGGGCGAACAGCGCCGCATAGCGCCCGCCCGAGGCGACCAGCGATTCATGCGTGCCGCGCTCCACGATTCGGCCTTCCTCCAGAAAGACGATCTCGTCGGCATGCCGCAACCCGCCAAGCCGGTGCGAAATGATGATGGTGGCGCATTTGTCCGTATGCGCCTTGAGCGCCTGGCGGATCCGCCGTTCGGTGCCCGCATCGATGGCCGCCGTGGAATCATCAAACACCCGGACGGATGCGTCCAGGATGGCGGCGCGGGCGATGGCCAGCCGCTGCTTCTGCCCCCCGGACAGCGAAACGCCGCGTTCCCCCACCAGCGTACGGTACCCTTCCGGCAACTGGTTCACGAACCCGTCGATCTGCGCCAGTGACGCGGCCCTTTCAATCGATTCATCATCGACCCAGGGGTCACCATAGGCCACGTTGTTTTCCAGCGACGACGTGAACAGGAACGGGTCCTGCTGCACGACCTTCACCGCGTCGCGCAGCGACGACAGGGTCACGTCCCGGATATCCTGCCCGTCGATCAGGATCTGGCCGCCCGTCACGTCGTAGTAACGCGGCAGAAGATGCGCGATGGTTGATTTGCCGCTGCCAGGTGGCCCGACAATGCCCAATGTCTTTCCCCGTTCGACGCAAAAAGACAAGCCGTTCAGGACCGGCGGCGCCCCCTCGCCCTGATAGGCAAAGCGCACGTCGCGGAATTCCACGCTTCCCTCTGACAGGTCCAGCGGCCTGGCATCCGGTGCGTCCCGGATCGCCGGTTCCAGGTCGAGCACGGCGAACAGGCGCGCGCCGCAGGTGGAGGCGCGGGCAATGGAATTAACCACCAGGCCAAGCTGGCGCACCGGAAGCTGCAGGATGGTGATGAAGGTCAGGAAGACCGTCAGGGTCCCGACGGACATGGTGCCGTCGATAACCCGCAACCCGCCGACCCACAGCACCAGCCCCATGGCCACGAAATACGCGAAGGTCATGACCGAAACCGACGACACACGAACCTTGATCCGCTTGTCCGCCAGGGCCATCGCCTCGCCGGCGGCTTCGTCGTATTTATTCATTTCGTGGGGTTCGGCGCCGAATGCGCGGACAACGCGGATTCCGCTCAGGTTTTCATCCATGACCTGGCCCAGATTGGCCATCCGGTCCTGCAGCGCCAGCCAGAGGCCCCGCAGCTTGAGCCGCGTGACCGACGAATGCCAGGCCACGAAGGGCACGAAACTGAGGCTCAGCAGGCCGAGAGAAATATCGATGGACAGCAGCAGATAGGTCCCTGCGCCGATCAGGACGCTGAGCAGGAACACGCGCAGCACCGCCGTGTTCATGAACATCCGGACCCCTTCGAGATCCAGCATGCCCCGCGTGATCAGCTCGCCCGTATGAACCCGGTCATGAAACGAAAAACTGAGTTGCTGCAGCTTGCCGTAGAAATCCCGCCGCAGGTCATAGGCAATCAGATGGCCCAGCGCTTCGCCGTTATAGTTATGGATCAGGGTAAAGACACCGCGCAGAACCGAAACGCCCAGCAGAATGAAGGCCGTACGCCACAAGGCTTCCTTCGCTTCCTCCGGTGTGGCCGCGCCACCGCCCAGCAGCCCAAGGGCGCTGTCCACCGCCGCTCCCAGATATTGCGGGATCATGAGCTGGAAGACCGCGGCAACAATGGTTGCGGCGATGGCGGCCGACAGCCGCCATTTATACCGGAAGCTGAGCCGCAGGATTCGCATCAGGGTCGCGGTGTCATTGCCGAAACCGCGCTCATCCTCGACCGAAAACCCGCCATATGCCCGCACCGCGCCCCGCGGCTTATGATCACCTGACCTGCTATTTTGCGATATTTCGCTTTCTGTCATGCACACAGCTTACCGCGACAAGGCAACCGGCCGGTTTCATGCGACCACCACCCTCACGGTCCTTCAAAATTCGGAACGGATTACGGCGAGAATAGACGATGCGCCGCATGCCCACAAACAGGGCATGTGGGAATTTTACGACCCCTTACAATATGTGAGCGCCGGACACGTCCAGCGATTCAATCCGCCGTGCGGTG
>CAXBEC010000428.1:0-3461 GCA_963974145.1 uncultured Alphaproteobacteria bacterium
CCGAAGCCTTCCGCAAGGCGCTGGCGGCGGAGCCGCTGAATGCGGAAGCCCTGCGCGGTCTGGGAAATTCCATGGTCGCCATCAACCAGCCGGAACTGGCCATCGGCCATTACGAACGTGCGCTGACCGTCACGCCGGCGGATCCGCATGTGTTCAATGGTCTCGGCGTCGCCAATGACCTGCTCGGCAGGCACAAGGACGCCCAGGACTTTTACCGGGCCGGGCTTGCTTCCGCGCCCGACGACGTCAACCTGAAAACCAATCTGGGCCTGTCGCTGGCCTTTGCCGGCGAGTTCGACGCGGGGATCGAGGTGTTGCGCGAACTAGCCACTGCGTCGCAGGCCACGGTGCTGCAGCGGCAGAACCTGGCGCTGGGGCTCGGCCTTGCCGGGCGCAGCCGGGATGCGGCGAAAATTGCCAGCGCTGATCTGGACGACCGCTCCGTAAGGTCCAATATCGTCTTCTACGAAACGCTGCGGGCGATGAAGGATTCGGTCCAGCGGGTCCGGGCGGTGCACGCCCGGTATGCCAGCCGCTAACGCGTCTCCCGGTCAGCTCGCGTAATTGTCGCCGTCCAGCATCTTCAGAACGGCTTTCCACTCGCGCTCGCCATGGCCAGCTTTTTCGTTGTAGCGCGTCATCATCCCGTCAACGATATCCATCGGCAGTTCGATGAGTTCCGCGCCGCCGGCCATCGCATCGACCTGGATCTGGCAGGCGCAGTCCAGCCAGTACAGCAACTGCCATGCGGCCGGGATGGTCTCGGCGGCGGTCAGCAGCCCGTGATTGCGCAGGATCATCGCGCGCTTGTCGCCAAGATCCGCGCCCAGCCGTTCGCGTTCGTCGAGATCCAGCGCGACGCCTTCGTAATCGTGATAGGACAGGTGCCCCATGACGATCATCGCCTGCTGGCTGATCGGCAGCAGCCCGCGCTTCTGCGCGGACACCGCGACGCTGGCGCGGGTATGCACATGGGTAACCGCGTTCACGTCCGGCCGCGCCATCAGCACCGCGCTGTGGATCGTGTAGCCCGCCTGGTTGAATTCGCCGTCGCCAATGACATTGCCGTCAAAGTCCAGCTTGACCAGTGACGACGCCGTGACCTGGTCGAAGGGTTCACCGTATTCATTGAGCAGGAAGGTGCCTTCCTCGCCGGGAACCCGCGCCGACAGATGGGTGTAGATGAAGTCGGTCATGCGGAACCGGGCGAGGATCCGGTACAGCGCCGCCAGGTCGCAGCGGGTCTGCCATTCGGCTTCGCTCATATTGCCTTTCGGCTTCAACTGGGTAACGGCCATGCTCGGCTCCTCATTCTTGCTGTTGGCTTCATCCGGTCTCAGACCGCGAATTCGATGCCTTCGCGCGCGAATTTTCGCTGGAAGGCGTTCCATTCCAGCATACCCATATCGCCCGAGGCGAGCCATTCCGAATATATCTCGTGGCTTTTCGCGACGATTTCGTCGGGAATTTCCCGCACCGGAACGCTGGCGGCCATCGTATCGACCTGAATCTGGCAGGACGTTTCATAGTAATAGGTGAAATGCAGGGCTTCGGGGATCGTACGGCCCAGGCAGAGCGAGCCGTGGTTGTGCATGTTCAGCACGTATTTGTCGGCGATGTTCCTTTTCAGCGATTCCCGTTCCGACAGGTCCAGCGCCGGGCCTTCATATTCATGTTCCGCCATGCTCAGCAGCGGCCACAGGGAGTGCTGTGAAATCGGCCGCAAGCCGCCTTCCATGGCGGATACCGCGATATTCGCGCGGGTATGCAGATGGGTGACGCACATCGCATCCGGCCGCGCCAGATAGATGCCGCTATGGATGCAGTAGCCGGCGAAATTGTACCCGTCGCCGCTCAGCACATTGCCGTCCATGTCCATCTTCACCAGGCTGGAGGCGGTGATCTCGTCAAACATCTCGCCGTAATTATTGATCAGGAACGTATCTTCCTCGCCGGGAATTCGCGCCGACAGATGCGTCGCCACCAGGTCGGTGAACTTCAGGCGGTGGATGATCCGGTAGAGCATTGCGAGGTCGACCCGGGTTTGCCATTCCGCCGCGCTCATTTCGGACTGCTGCGCCCGGGGCGCGCCGGCTTTACTCACTAACGGGGTGACTGCCATGATGATTCCTCCTCTGGCTTATGGCCTTTCGCCTTTCGCGACAGGCGCGAACCCGTAAAATGCTATACCGCCATCCGGCGAATACACAAGGGGAGGACGCTATGGCGTTCGAAACCGCGCGACTTGGCGTGAAAATGGATGTGATCGCGCCGGACGGGTCGGAAATCCGGTTGCTGGCACAGCGCGATGGCGGCAGTTTCGTACATTGCACCCTGCCGCCCGGCGGCGTCTCGCTGGCGGTGCGGCACCGGCGGGTGGAGGAGATCTGGTATTTCCTGGCGGGCCGGGGCGATGTCTGGCGGGCGCAGGATGGGGTCGAGGAAGTGGTCGCTGTAAGGCCCGGCACGGCGCTGACGATCCCTGCCGGCGCGCATTTTCAGTTCCGCAATACCGGGGAGAGGCCGCTGGAATTCGTGCTTGTCACTATGCCGCCCTGGCCGGGGGAGGACGAAGCGGTGCGGGTATCCGACCACTGGCCGGCCAACCCCTGACCCGGATTATTGCCAGCCCTCAACGCCTTTCATATCCGGCAACTGGTGCGCGATGCCCTTGTGACAGTCGATGCAGGTCTTGTCGCCGCTGGCCAGCAGGCGCTGGTGCTGGTCCGACGCGCGGGGGCTTTGCACCGTAATGTCCATGTATTCGTAATTGTGGCATTCCAGCGAGTCATTGGCCTTGAAGCGGGCCCATTCATGGCTGGCCAGTTCAAGCCGCTTGTTCTGGAATTTCTCCCGGGTGCTGATGGTGCCGAAAACCTTGCCCCAGACTTCCTTGGACGCGGCCATCTTGCGGGCGATCTTGTCGGTCCATTCATGGGGCACATGGCAATCGGGGCAGGTCGCGCGGACGCCCGACCGGTTGGTGTAATGGATGGTCGATTTCAGTTCCTGATAGACGTTGTCGCTCATCTCGTGGCAGCTGACGCAGAAGGTTTCGGTATTCGTCAGTTCCAGCGCGGTGTTGAACCCGCCCCAGAATACGATGCCCGCGATGAAACCGCCGACGGTCAGAAACGCGAGGCTGAGCTGCCGGGCGGGGCTGTTGAAAACGGCCCAGGCGCGTTTGAGGCGTTGCACGATCGACACTGGCTACTTTCCCTTCCCGATGACCGTATCGATATCGACGAAGGTATTCTCCACCAGCGGCTTCACTTTCAACTGGGGCACATGGCACTGGGTGCAGAAGTAGCGCCGCGGCGTCACCGAACCCAGAACCTGCCCGTCGCGATCCATGAAATGGGTCACGCTGATCATTGGCGCCTGTGAATCCGCGATCGCGGTGCGGCTGTGGCAGGTCAGGCATTTGTTGGCATTGCGGGTGATCTGGTAGTCGCGGATCT
>CAXBEC010000429.1:0-3456 GCA_963974145.1 uncultured Alphaproteobacteria bacterium
CCGGGCATCCGCGCGGGAAATGACATTCATCATCAGCGCCGCATCGCCGACTGTCCGGGTCATGGGGCCGATATGCGCCAGCGAGCCGAAAACGCTGCCCGGCCAGGCGGGCACGCGGCCAAAGCTGGGCTTGAGCCCGAAAATGCCGGTGAAGCCGCCCGGCATGCGGATCGAACCGCCGCCATCGGTGCCGATATGCAGGGCGCCCATTCCCAGCGCCGCCGCGGCGGCCGCACCACCGCTGCTGCCGCCGGGGGTGCGGCCGGTATGCCAGGGATTGCGCGTGATACCGGTCAGCGGGCTGTCCGTGACGCCCTTCCAGCCGAATTCCGGGGTGGTCGTCTTGCCGAGCAGCACGGCGCCGCTTTCGCGCAGCCGCGCCACGCTGGGCGCGTCGTCGTCCCAGGGCTGGTCCGGGTCGATGGTTTTGCTTCCGCGCAATGTCGACCAGCCTTTGGTCAGGACGATATCCTTTATCGAGGTCGGGACGCCATCGACCGGGCCCAACGGGGCATTGGCCATCCAGCGCGCCTCGGACGCCCTGGCGTCTTCCAACGCGCGCTCGCCATCGACGATACGGAAGGCGTTCACGGCGCCGTCGCATTCATCGATCCGCGCCAGCGCGGCTTCGGTCGCCTCGACGGGGGACAAGTCGCGGCGGCGGTAGCGTCGCATGAGTTCGGTGGCCGCTAACCGGGCGATTTCTACGGACATTAGATGAGCCTCCTGCACAGCCGGTAGTTTTGCGTTCAGAGTTAACCCTAGAGCATTCGCGACAGCAATTCGAACCGGTCCAGAAAGATCTGTTTCGCCCTGGCGGGCGGGACAGGGGAAAGGGAAATCTTCTCAATGCCGCGCGGCCGGCCGAATATCTGTTTTGCCTCCGCCGGCGTAAATCCGGCCAGCTGAACCGCTTCCAGATAGGCGGAGGCGTGGTCCGCCCGCTTGATCAGTTTATGGGCGCTGTCGGGGGGAATGGCGGCGATGCCGAAGCGGATATGGATGGCGCTTTGCAGGCTGTGCTCGAAGCCCTTGTAGTCAAACCCGACGGCGGCCTTGAAGGGCGATATCAGGTCGCCGATGACATATTCCGGCGCATCGTGCAGCAGGGCGGCCATGCGCCAGGACGGCGGCACGTTCTTGCGGAACCGGCAGGTGAGGCTTTCAACCAGCACCGAATGCTCCGCCACCGAAAAGGCCCATTCGCCGTTGGTCTGCCCGTTCCAGCGGGCCACCCGCGACAGGCCGTGGGCGATATCCTCGATTTCGATGTCGAGCGGCGACGGTTCCAGCAGGTTCAACCGTCGGCCGCTCAGCATTCTCTGCCAGGCACGCATGTGTGTTCCTTCCATTGCCGTCATAGTAGACTGCGGCCAACGGGAGAATAGTGAAAATGCAGTATCGTTACGCATTGATTACAGGCGCCACCAGCGGCATCGGCAAGGCACTGGCCGAAGCGATGCCGATATCGACGCATTTGCTGCTGACGGGGCGGAATGGTGAAAAACTCGCTGCGCTGGCCGGAGAACTGGCTGCCGATGGTCGGCAGGTCGAAACGCTGATCGCCGATCTGGCGACTGAAGACGGGCGTGCCGCTGTTATTGAGCGCGCGGCGTCGCTGGAGATCGATTTTCTGATCAATAACGCGGGGCTGGGCCGGTTCGGCACCGTCGCCGACAACCCCGTGGCGGTGGAACGGGAAATGGTGGAAGTGAATGTCACCGCGGTGGTCGAACTGACCCGGGCCCTGCTGCCGGGGATGATGGCGCGGGCGCGGCAGACCGGAAGCCGTGCCGGAATCATGATCGTATCGAGCGTCGTCGCCTTCCAGGCAGTGCCCTATATGACGACCTATGCCGCGAGCAAGGTCTTCGACCTGTTCTATGCCGAGGGGCTGGCGGCGGAAATGAAGGGCGAACCCGTCGATGTTCTGGCGGTGTGCCCGGGTGGCACGCGCACCGAATTCTTTGACCGCGCCGCCATGCCGGACCGGCCCATGCCCTATATGCTGAGCGCGGACACCGTGGCCCGCCGGGCACTGGCCGCGATGGGCCGTCGTACGGTGCTGGTGACCGATCCGGTGCGCCGGGTCACGATCATGCCGGGCCTTTTTCGCCGCCGTGTGTTGCGCAGCTTCGTCGCCCGGGTCATGCGGCGGCTGGCGCGTTAGGCCGAATTCCCGGGAGGCGCGCGGGGTCAACCCTTTTCAGGTTCACGATATTTTCAGTTTGCAGTGGCAAATTGGTCTATATTGTCGGTGCCTCAACGCAGAACCTCGCCGGGGCACCGCGAAGGATGGACAATTGCGACAGCCGAGCCGCCGGCCTGGCTGGGAAAGGGTTACCCATGATTGAACCGGATGCCGAATTTGCGTTCCTGGATCAGGTCGTCGAAACCTTCGGCGCCGCCGCCCGCGACATGATCGCCGAGGCGAAATCGATGAAGGACCTGGATACCGTCTGTTACGGCTCCCTGCTGGCCGGCTGTATTCTGCATTGCGAAAAACACGGGATCGACGAGGGACGGGCAGTGGTCCTGCAACTGGTCAACCGGATATTCGACGAGCGCCAGGAGCGGGAAAAACTCCTGCCGGTGCCGACGGAAGCGACACTTCACTAGAATTGGGTAATCGGGGTACGAGCAGGTAATCGATGGCAGGTTCAGGAAAGCGCCGCAAGAAGCGGTCAGCAAACGGCGCCGCCGCGGGCGGAAAGACACCAGAATCGGGCGGGTTTCGCTGGAAATACGCGGTTTACGGCGCCTGCGGGGTGGCTTTGGTCGCCGGCGCCTATGGCTATTACAACAGCCAGGTGAAGGCGTCGACGTTTGAAGACCTTGCAATGGCGGGGCAGGCGTCCCTGTCGCAGGTCGCCGTCAGTCCGAGCGAGGGCCGGACCCATGTCCCCGTCGGCCAACCGTTGCAGTTCGCGACTAACCCGCCGACCTCGGGGGCGCATTATCCGGTCTGGGTCGATCCCGGTTTCTATGAAAATGCGCAAAGCCAGGTCAATCTGGTGCATTCACTCGAACATGGCATGATCGTCGTTTACTACGACAAGCCGGATGCCGCGGTGCTGGACCGGTTGCGTGAATGGGCCGGGCTTTTCAGCGGTCCCTGGAGCGGCATTATCGCGGTCCCGCGTGCGGGGCTGGACGAAAAACTGATCCTGACGGCCTGGCGGCGAACGCTGCGGATGGACAGATTCGAAGAAAGTGCGGCCGCGGCCTTTATCGACGCCTTCAGGGGGCGCGGGCCGGAAAATCCAGTGCGTTGATTCATGGTGATTTTTCAAAAAATTTGCGTGGCATGCTGATTCAGCTTGTTTCTGGTGTTGGCAAATTTTACCGTTTTCCACATAACAAAAACCGATGGGCAATAATTGAGGGGCGTACTGTGTGGGAACGGCCGATACGCCCGACATATCGGGTAGTGTGAACAGGGTGGATAGTACAAGC
>CAXBEC010000430.1:0-3453 GCA_963974145.1 uncultured Alphaproteobacteria bacterium
AGATCCTCGCCTTTGATGTCGGACCCGACGGCCGGACGATATCCAACAAGCGCGTCCATATTGATGCGGGACCGGGCGGCACGCCCGACGGCATGCGCTGCGATATCGACGGCAATCTGTGGTGCGGCTGGGGCATGGGGAATGCCCAAGAGGACGGGGTGCGTATCTTTGCACCGGATGGTGACGCGATCGGCCATATATCGCTGCCGGAACGTTGCGCCAATGTCTGTTTCGGCGGGGCGAAGCGCAACCGGCTGTTCATGGCGGCCAGCCGGGCGCTTTATTCGCTATACGTCAATACACAGGGTGTGGAGGGTGGATGATGACAGACACGAATCTCAGTAGCGGATGGCGTGACCTGCCCCGTTACCCCGACCCGGCGATCGAGGTTCTGGACGAACGGTTCCGGCAATACGCCATTTTCAGCGCGCCGGTGGAGCGCCTCTATACCGGCTGCCGCTGGTCGGAAGGCCCGGTCTGGTTCGGCGATGGCCGCTACCTGCTGTGGAGCGATATTCCCAACAACCGCATCCTGAAATGGGAGGAAGAAACCGGCGCCATCAGCGTATTCCGCAAACCGACCGATTTTTCCAACGGCAACACCCGTGACCGTCAGGGCCGGCTGGTCACCTGCCAGCATGGCGGACGCCGCATGGTCCGCACCGAACATGACGGCACGATTACCGTGCTGATGGATTCCTGGCAGGGCAGGCCATTGAATTCACCGAACGACGTGGTGGTGATGTCGGACGGATCAGTCTGGTTCACCGACCCGGTATTCGGCATCCTGGGCAATTACGAAGGGCACAAGGCGGAATCGGAAAACAAACAGGCCGTCTACCGCCTCGACCCCGAAACGGGTCAGGCGACGGTCGTTGCCGACGACGTGCTGGGGCCGAACGGGCTGTGCTTTTCGCCGGATGAGTCGATCCTGTACGTCGTGGAATCGCGCGGTGAGCCGACCCGCAAGATCCTCGCTTTTGATGTCGGACCCGACGGCCGGACGATATCCAACAAGCGCGTCCATATCGATGCCGGGCCGGGCGGCACGCCGGACGGCATGCGCTGCGATATTGACGGCAATCTATGGTGTGGCTGGGGCATGGGCAGCGCCGAACTGGATGGCGTGCTGGTCTTTGCCCCGGACGGCGCGAAGATCGGCCGCATCGCCCTGCCGGAACGCTGCGCCAATGTCTGCTTCGGCGGCAGGGATCGAAACCGGCTGTTCATGGCGGCCAGCCAGTCGCTCTATTCCGTATTCGTCAACACGCAGGGGGTTGCCGGCGGATGATCCGGGTCTTGCTGACGCATGACCCGTTCATGCTGGAAAACTTTTATGGCGACCGGGCAATTGCCGGGTTGCGGGAAGTCGCCGATGTCACCTTCAATAAAACCGGCAAGGTGCTCGACACCCGCGCGCTGATTGAACTGGCACAGGGTTGCGATACTGTCGTGCTGGATCGTAATACGCCGGCGGAAGCCGCCTTTTTTGATGCCTGTCCCGATCTCATCTCGGCCCATCGCTGCGCGGTGGATATCCGGAACATCGATGTGGAAGCCGCGTCCCGCAACGGTGTGCTGGTCACCAATGCCAGCCCGGGTTTCGTTGACGCCGTCGTCGAACTGACCCTCGGGCTGATGGTCGACCAGGCGCGATCCGTCAGCGCCTATGCGCATGCCTATCACCAGGGCAAAACACCGCCGGCCGGGATGGGAATGCAGCTTTCCGGCGGCACCGCGGGCATTATCGGTTATGGGGAAATCGGGCAGCGGCTGGCGGATGTGCTCACGTTCCTCGGCATGACGGTGCTGATCAACGATCCGTATAAGAAAGTCACCAATCCCGCTCTTCGTCAGGTCGACCTGCCCGAATTGCTGCGCATGTCGGATTTCACAATCTGCCTCGCCGTCGCCAATGCCGAAACGGAGAACCTGATCAATGACACCGCCTTCGCGGCAATGAAGCAGCTTGCCTATTTCATCAATATCTCGCGCGGCAATCTGGTCGACGAGGCGGCGCTGGAACGGGCCCTGACCAATGGCACCCTGCGTGGTGCGGCGATGGATGTCGGTCGCGCCGATGACCAGAAACCGTCACCGCGCCTTGCTGCCCTGCCGAATGTCACCGCCACGCCGCATATCGGCGGCCAGACCCCGGCGGCGGCGGAATCCCAGGCGCTGGAAACCGTGGAACAGGTCCGCGCCGTCGCCGAACGCCGCCAGCCGCACAATGCCGTCAATATGGAACAGGCATCACGATTCAAGGCGCACCTCGCGGGCGGGACGTAGGCAGATCCACCTGCTAACGTCGTGGCACCAACGGAACGGTCTTTGGGAGGGAAATCATGCGCATCCACAATCTGTACGCGGACGAAAACGGCGAATCGCATTTCCGCGATATCGAGGTCGACTGGACAACGAAGCGGGGCACGAGCCTGCTTTCAGACCGGATACCGGTCGAATGCATCATCTTTCGCAAGACTCCGGGCGATTACGACCTTGACTGGCATCCGGCACCCTGGCGGCAATACATCGTCAATCTGGATTCCGGCGTGAAAATTACCGCCAGCGATGGCGAAGTTCGGGAAATCGGCGCTGGCGAAGTGATCCTGGTCGAGGACACGACAGGCAAGGGTCATCTGTCGAAATCATTGACCGGGGAATTGCGCCATTCGATCTTCATCCCGGTGGGATCGGACGATTAAGCCCGCACGATACTGCCTGAGGAACTGTTCGACAGGATAAGCGGAAATTGCGATGCTGAGACCGAAATCCAGCATTTCAGGAGGTTCCCATGGCAAGCCCCGTATCGGAAATTCCGGCAGCCGCGTCCGCTGATGCCCTGCGCCATTTCGAGGCACGGCTCGCCTATGAGACCGATTGCTGGGACGTGCAGGACAGCATGGCGCGCGGCGTCACGGATTTCGTGCTGCTGGACGTGCGCAGCCCGGCCCTGTTCGAAAAATCGCATATCCCCGGCGCGATCCACCTGCCGCATGGCAAAATGACGGAACGCCGGATGGCGGCATGGCCGGCGGAAACGCTTTTCGTGGTGTATTGCGCGGGACCCCATTGCAACGGCGCCAACAAGGCGGCGATCCGTCTTGCGCGGCTGGGCCGGCCGGTAAAGGAAATGATCGGTGGCATGACCGGCTGGGCGGATGAAGGGTTCGCCTTCGCAGCAGGAACAGGGGACTGACAGGGAGGCAGGATGGAGAACCTGATCGCGCTCATCCTTGCGACCCTGGTGCTGGTTATCATCCCGGGGCCGAACGTCGCGCTTATCGTCGCCAACAGCCTGCGGCACGGGACCGGATTCGGCCTGTTTACCGTTGCCGGGACGACGGCAGGCGTCGGATTGCAATTGCTGCTTGTCGTGTTCGGGCTTGCCACGTTGATAAATGCGGCTGCGGGCGTCCTGGACTGGCTGCGCTGGGCCGGTGTCGGCTATCT
>CAXBEC010000431.1:0-3430 GCA_963974145.1 uncultured Alphaproteobacteria bacterium
CCAGTGCAACAGGGCCGCCGTCAGGCCAAGCCCGATGGAAATCATCCACATCAGATCATACGACCCTGTAACGTCCGAAATATAACCGCCCAGCCAGGCGCCACCGAAGCCGCCGAACTGGTGGCTCATGAACACCACGCCGAACAGCATGGTAAAGTGACGGGTCCCGAAGACCTGCGCGACAATACCGCTGGTCAGGGGGACGGTCGCCAGCCACAGCAGGCCCATGTAGATGCCGAACAGGATGGCCGTAACATCGGTGACCGGCAGGATCAGCAGCATGGACATCAGTACCGCGCGGCAGAAATAGATAATGACGAGCAGGTTCTTCTTGCCGTACCGGTCGCTGAGCTTGCCGAAGAAAAAGGCGCCGATGACGTTGCACAGGCCGATCACGCCCAGCGCATAGGCGGCGGCCTGCGGCGAAACATCGTTGTCGGCCAGGTAGGCCGGCAGATGGGTGCCGACGAAGGTGACGTGGAAGCCGCAGACGAAGAATCCGAGGGTCAGCAGCACGTAACCCGAATGCGATTTCGCTTCGGTGACCGCTTCGCGCAGGGACTGTTTGGGACCCGCGGCTTCGGCCAGGGGGGCCGCGCGCAGGCCGATGGCGACGAGCGGGATCATGGCGATCGCGGCGGCGGCGACCGCGAAACTGCCGCGCCAGCCAAGGGTGTCCAGCAGCGATTGCGCACCGGGCACGAAAACGAACATGCCGATGGAGCCGGCGGAAATGACGATGCCGAAGGCGGTGCCGCGGCGTTCATTGGGCACGACCTTGCCGATCGCACCCAGCACCACGACCTGGGTGGCGCCGCTCAGCCCGATACCGACGAGCAGCCCCATGGAAAGATACAGATCCATCGCGGAGGTGCTCATGCTCGCGAACCAGAGGCCCAGCGCATAGAGCAGCGCGCCGGCGGTAACGACCCGGAAGGCGCCGTAGCGGTCGGATAGCAACCCTGCGACCGGCTGGCAGACGCCGAACAGCAGGGCCTGGGAGGCAATCACCAGCCCGAAAACCTGACGTCCGATATCCAGGTCAATGGAAACCGGGTTGAGAAAGACGCCGAAAGACTGGCGCAACCCACCGGCAAACAGCACGATGAGGACGCCGCAGGCGATCATGATATGGGTCTGGCGTGTCATTTCTTATTTTTCCGTCAGGGCCTGTTCGAAAACATTCAGGGTTTTGGCAATATCATCTGCGTCATGCGCCAGCGATACATAAAACTTGCTGTCTCCCTTCAGGACGCCATGCGCACGCAGATACTGGTTGAAGGCCAGCAGCGGGTCGCGATTGCCCGCAATGGAGTCACGGTAATCCGCCACGCGGCCTTTCGAGAAGATGATATCGAACAGGGGCGGTTCGCCAATCACCTGCGCCGCCGTACCGGTTTTTTCGATGAGCGCGCTCAGGCCATCCATCAGGGCGCGACCGTTTTCAAAGATTTTTTCGTAGGCACCCGGACGTTTGAGAACGTTCAGGGTGGCGAGGCCCGCCACGGCGGCAACCGGGTTGCCGCTCAGCGTGCCGATCTGGGTTGCGTATTCCTCCGGCGCCACGGCATGACGGTCGAAATGAACCATGTATTCGTCGCGCCCGGCGACGGCGGCCAGCGGGAAACCGCCGCCGATCACCTTGCCGAGTGCGCAGAGGTCCGGAACGACGCCGTAATAGGCCTGCGCGCCGCCATAGGCGAAGCGGAACCCGGTCACGACCTCGTCGAATATCAACGCAATGCCGCATTCCTTGGTGACGTCCCGCAACGCCTGCAGGAAGCCCGGTACCGGTTTGATCAGGCGCTGGAACGGTTCGACAATGACGCCGGCCAGTTCGTCCTTGTGTTCACGGATGATACTCTGCGCCGTCTCGGTGTCGTTGAACGGCGCGATCAGCACCTCGTCACGGACCCGCTGCGGAATGCCCGGCGAATCCGGAATGCTCTGCGGGAAATTGCCGGACCGCGCCGGCGCCATGCTCATCAGCGCGTAATCGCTCATCCCATGGAAACCGCCCTCGAATTTCAGAATCTTGTCCCGCTTGTGATGGGCGCGGGCGATTCGCATCGCATACAGGGTGGCTTCCGACCCGCTGCTGGTGAAACGGACCTTGTCGGCGCAGGCAATGGCGTCGACGAGTTCCTCGGCCAGCAGAATGCCGGGTTCGTTATTGACGAAAAAAGTGGTGCCGCGCGGGATCTGTTCCTCGACCGCCGCCAGAACCTCCGGATGCCCGTGTCCGATCAGCATGGGGCCGGAACCCAGCAGAAAATCGACATATTCATTGCCGCTGATATCCGTAACCCGGCCGGCCTTGCCGTCCCGGATCACGATGTCGAAGGCAACATTGCCGAAGCCGCCGCCCGGCAGCACTTTGCGCGCCCGCGCCATCAGCGCCGTTTCGGCGTCGCTGCGAATAATTTCCGACATGATGTTCCTGCCTCCAACCCTCGTTACGCATTTATGCATGGATGCGACTCTAGCAGACGTTACCGGCGCCGCAATCATGCGGATTTGTCGGCTCGGTGCGAGAACGTATAGACTGTGCTTCGGTCCGGACGGCGCGGAAGATTGCGTGTTCCGCGCGGCGTATCATAATCGGACCGGGCCGATGGCCATTGGCGTTATCAGGCGGGAGGAAATTGAACAATGTCCGGCAATACTTCGCTTGTAATTCGTGGCGGCACCGTTCTGGATGGTTCGGGCGGGGATCCCGTCGAGGCGGATGTCGCCATTCGTGACGGGCGTATCGCGGCAATTGGCCGAAATCTCTCCCGTGGGGAGACGGAAATCGATGCCACGGGCAAGATCGTGACGCCCGGATTCGTGGATGTGCATACCCATTACGACGCGCAGGTGACCTGGAGCAACCGGATCACGCCATCCTCGTGGAATGGTGTCACCACGCTGATGATGGGGAATTGCGGCGTCGGCTTTGCACCGTGCCGTCCGGAACAGCGCGACCTGCTGGTGAAGCTGATGGAAGGGGTGGAAGACATTCCCGAAGTCGTGCTGACCGAGGGGCTGCCCTGGAACTGGCTGAGTTTCGATGACTATCTCGACCGGCTGGATGCCCGGTCCTACGATCTGGATATCGTCACCCAGGTGCCGCATGCCGCCGTGCGTGTTTTTGTCATGGGGGAACGGGCGGTAAATCACGAAGCCGCGACGGCGGAAGACCGCGCGGAAATGGCGAAACTGGCGGCGGCGGGCATCAGAAGCGGTGCGTTGGGTTTCTCCACGTCGCGGACGCTCAATCATCAGACCAAGGCCGGCAATCCGACCCCGACACTGAAAGCGGAAGAGGAAGAACTGCTGGAAATTGCCGGTGCGGTCGGCGCCGTCGGATCTGGCTGGCTGCAGATTATTTCCGATTTCGACGACCCCGACGCGGAATTCGCCATGCTGCGACGAATTGTGGCCCGCG
>CAXBEC010000432.1:0-3429 GCA_963974145.1 uncultured Alphaproteobacteria bacterium
CAGCATTGCGTGCAGCAGGACCTGACATCCGGCAGCGATGTCCTCCGGCGTGGCGTTTTCGATTTCGTTATGGCTGATGCCGTCCTCGCAGGGGACGAAGATCATCGCCGTCGGTGCGACCTGGGCCATATAGACCGCGTCGTGACCCGCGCCGCTGACAATATCCATATGCGGCAGGCCGGCGGCCTCCGCGCCGGCGCGCACGGCGGCCACGCAGTCGGCATCGAAACGCGTGGCGGCAAACGACCAGATCTGTTCGACTTCAGCGGTCAGGCCATAGGATTCGGCGATCTCGGCGACGGCCTTGCGTAAGGCCTTGTCCATGTCGGCCAGCCTGTCGTCGTCCGGATGGCGAAAATCCACGGTCAGGAACACCTTGCCGGGAATGACATTACGGCTGTTCGGGCTCGATTCGATCATCCCGACGGTTGAACACGCGCCCGGCTGGAACTCATGGCCGATGCGGTTTACCGCCAATACGATGGCCGATGCGCCGACCAGCGCATCCTTGCGCACCGCCATCGGCGTCGGTCCGGCATGACTTTCCTGCCCGGTAACGTTGATTTCATACCAGCGCTGCGCCTGCGCGCCGGAGACAATGCCGATGGGCAGTTTCGCGGCTTCCAGAATCGGTCCCTGTTCGATATGCGCTTCGAAATAGGCGCCGAACTCGCGACCGCCGCAGCCTTCGCCCTTGTAGCCGATGCGTTCCAGTTCCTCGCCCATGGTCTTGCCGTCGGTGTCTGCGATGGCATGGGCTTCCTCGAGGGTGAATATCCCGGCATGGACGCCGGAACCGACCATGGCGGGGGCGAAGCGGCTGCCTTCCTCATTGGTCCAGACGGCGACCTCGACGGGAGCTTCTGTTTCCAGGCCCGCATCGTTCAGCGCCCGTACGACTTCCAGCCCCGCCAGCACCCCGTATGCCCCGTCGAACTTGCCACCGGTCGGCTGGCTGTCCAGATGGCTGCCGGTGACGATGGGCGGCAGGGAATCGTCGCGGCCCGGGCGCCTGGCGAACATGTTGCCCATCGCGTCATGGGTGACGGTGCAGCCGGCTTCCTCGCACCATTGACGGAACAGATCGCGTGATTGCCGGTCCAGGTCGGTCAGCGCCAATCGCCGCACGCCGCCCTTGTCGGTCGCGCCGATCTTCGCCATTTCCATCAGGCTGTTCCACAGCCGCGCACCGTCAATTCGCAGGTTGTTTCCCAGCTGTTCCATGGCATTCCTCCGGTTGGCACGCGGTGCTGTCTTTAATATGCCTTAGTATACATGTTCGTCCGGTATCGACGTTACCCTGTATTCGGGTGCGGGCCCTGATTTCAATCCGCGGCGGCGACGCGGTACAGGATGATGCCACATAACAAGGCGATGACGGCGAAAATGCCAAAGGTCATTGCATAGCCCGTCAGGGTGATCAGCGCGCCGGCGACAATCGGGCCAGTGGTGATACCGATATACATGAAAAACTGCGATCCGCCTGCGGCATCTGCCGTTCGGCCTTCCGGTGCACGGCGCGCCATCTCGGAAAAAAACAGCCCGACCCAACCATTGCCGCCAATGCCGAAAATGGCAGCCAGCAGCATGAAGATGACCGGCGGCCATTCCGGAGTCGAAAATGCCAGCCCCGCCAATCCCACTGTCATGATCAGGCCCAGCAGGCCCAGCAGGACCGGTGTTGAAATCCAGCGGTCGGCGATGGCACCCAGCGCGACACGAGCTGAAATGCCGGCAACATGAACAATTGAAAAGGTGAGCCCCGCAACTTCCGGTACCAGTTTGATTTCGGTCCAGAGATAGACGACAAGGTAAGTCGACATGGCGATTTGACATCCTGCAAAACCCAAACCCGCCAGCGCGTATCGTCGCAAGATCGGGTCGGTAGCAACGAGTTTCAGGGTGATCAGGGCGTCGCTAATCGCAAATCCATTATTATCGCGGCGCGGTTCCTTTGGCCCGACTCCGACAATCGCAGCAAGGGCAATTGCCGCCAGCGCAGCCGCGGGGATGACCTGAACCGCCGCTTGCCATCCATAGACAAGCAAAAGGGGCGGCAGAATCGCCCCGGCCAGCGCACCGCCCATCGGCGTACCGCACTGTTTGAGCGAGAAGATGAATGGTCGCCAGTTCACCGGTGAAACACGCGCCAGGACATGGCTGCCGATCGGGTTCATCGGCCCTGTGCCAACGCCGATCATTGCCGCGCCGAGCACCATGCCGAAAGGGTTGCCGAAGCCGATCAGCATCATGCCGGTTCCGGTAAAAGCCAGCATGGCCTGAAACGAGGCGCGAGCGCCAAACCGGGCGACCAGCGCGCCCGACAGCAGCCCTGTCAGCATCGCAACAAAATAGATCACGGATACCAGACCGCCGATCAATGCCGGCGCGATATTCATGTCGGCGGCGATTACGGCCGTCACGACGGGGATGCCATAGGCCGCCATGGTAATGGTCGACTGGATCACCAGGATCATGACCAGCGGCGTCATCACGCTTCGTTGCATCAGGTCTTTCAAGGAGGCACGGTTTCCGGCGGTTGGGTGTCAATGCGCGGTATGTTTGCAGACAATGACGGCGGCGTCACCCGTGTTGCAGGATACTCTCAAACAGCGTCTGCTGCCCCTTGGTGGTGGAATCCCAGTTGAATCCTTCGGCGTAACGCCGCGTTGCCGCACGATCCGGCAGGTTGCCGAACAGGATTTTCACCGCATCGGCCAGAGCGGCAGAATCGCGGGAGGCCATCAATACGCCGGCCGCGTGTTCTGTAACGATTTCCGGTGTACCCCAGACATTTGTGGCAACGACCGGCGTGCCGCACGCCATCGCTTCCAGCAATACATTGGCCCAGCCTTCGCGGCTTGACGCCAGAACAAGCGCGTCCGCCGCACCGTATACGTCCCGCAATGTGTCGTGACTGATCTGTCCGAGAAACCGCACGCGGTCAAGTACACCCAGTGCACTGGCCTGTTGCTCCAGCGCCTCGCGCTCCGGTCCGCCACCGGCAATCATCAGGGTGGTGTTCGGCAGTTTGGGCAGCGCACCGATAACGAGATCATGCCCCTTGCGTTCAATCAGGTGGCCAACCGACAGTAATGCCGGCCCCTTCAGATTAAGCTTTTTACGGATTGTCACGCGATCGCCAGGCTGGAACATTTCCAGATCCACCCCGTTCCGCAAGACGCGCACCTTGTCCGGATCCACATCCAGTGCCGTAAGTTCGTCCTTGAGCGCCTGGCAGACTGTAATCATCCCCTGCACGCTGTTCGCGGCCCATTTGATCTGCGCACGGGGCAGGGCGTATTGCGGTAACAGATTGATATCGGTCCCGCGGGCGGTCACGGTCACCGGCTTGTCAAACCGACGCCCCAGCAATGCCGCGGCGACCCCGTCCGGGTAAAAATAATGCGCGTCAATCAGGTCGAATTC
>CAXBEC010000433.1:0-3428 GCA_963974145.1 uncultured Alphaproteobacteria bacterium
GCCAGAATGACGCCGATCTCCCCCCGGTAATCCGCATCGACAGTCCCGGGACTGTTCAGCACGGTAATGCCGCTCTTCAGCGCCAGGCCGGATCGCGGCCGGACCTGCGCCTCGTATCCTTGTGGTAAGGCAATCGCGAGCCCCGTAGGCACCAGGATGCGCGCGCCGGGCGCAAGGGTCAGCGGGTCGGCAATAGCGGCCAGCAGGTCCAGCCCCGCGCTGCCCGCGGTTGCATATTCGGGAAGCGGCAGGCCGGCGCCATGCGGCAGGCGCTGTACGGTAACGTTGACCGCTGTCATGTGCCGTTCCCGAAAAACGCGGCGATCTGACCGGCAAGGCGGTCGGCAACCTGCTGCTTGGTCATTGTCGGCCAGGCCTCATCCGTATCAGCCGTGACGAGATGGATCGTGTTGGCATCGCCACCGAATGTGCCCGTCGCCGGCGATACATCATTGGCCAGCAGCCAGTCGCATTTTTTGGACTTGCGTTTCGCCACGGCGTTTTCGACGATATTTTCCGTTTCGGCGGCGAAACCAATAACCAGCTGTGGCCGCTTGTTGCCGGGTTTGCTCAGTGTTTTCAGGATGTCCGGGTTTTCCGCAAATTCCAGCACCGGTGGACCGGCACCATTCTTCTTCAGCTTCTGCTTCGCCGCCGTTTTGACACGCCAGTCAGCCACTGCCGCAACGCAGACCGCGGCGTCGGCGGGCAGCGCCTTTTCACAGGCGGCCAGCATATCGCGTGCCGATTCGACCCTGATGATGGTGACCCCGACCGGATCAGGCAGCGCCGTCGGGCCACTCACCAGAATGGTTTCCGCACCCAGACCCGCCAGTGCCGCCGCTACAGCATGCCCCTGCTTGCCGGACGACCGGTTGGCGATATAGCGCACCGGGTCGATAGCCTCATGGGTCGGGCCACTGGTAACCAGCACCCGGCGCCCGGCCAGCGCGCCACCGCCGAAATGCCGCACCACCGCGTCTATGATATCGGCAATGTCGGTCATGCGGCCGAAACCGAATTCACCGCAGGCCATATCGCCCTGTACCGGCCCGACGAAACCGACGCCCCGCGCCGCGAGCAATGCGCAATTGGCCTTCGTCGCGTCATGCTCCCACATGCGCACATTCATCGCCGGCACGACCATGACAGGTTTGTCGGTCGCCAGCAGCGCGGTCGTCGCCAGGTCATTGGCGATACCCGCCGCCATGCGGGCCAGGATATCGGCGGTCGCCGGCGCGACAAGCAGCAGGTCGGCATCCCGGGAAAGCTGGATATGGCCCATTTCGGCTTCGTCGGTCAGCGAGAATATATCCTGGTAGACCCGATCTTCGCTGAGTGCGGATACCGATAACGGCGTGACGAATTCCTTGGCCGACCGGGTCAGGACGCAGCGCACGGCCGCGCCTTTTTCGCGTAACCGGCGTATCAGTTCGAGAGATTTATACGCAGCGATGCCGCCTGTGATGATCAGGAGGATGCGTTTTCCACGAAGCGCCATGAAGGATATGTCCAAAATACATTACAATGACTGTATTAATGTAGTTGGCCAGTATCCACGGCGCAAGATTGTAAATTCACATGGCGCGCAGCAGCAGCACACCAATAATCGCGATCAGGCAGACGACAACCCAGTTCGGGGTCACGGGACGCCGCGTGGCTGCTTCGCCGCCGCGGCGTGGTATCTGGCCAAATCCGGATTCGCCGCTCATCGCCTCGACAACCGCCTCCGCACGACCGACGAGCCGTGGCAGGCGTTCGAACTGGGATACGGCATCGGTAACCGCGTCACGGATACGCGCATCGGGGCCCCGATGCTCCAACACCCAGCTCTCGACCAAGGGCTTGGCCAGGATCCACATATTGACGGTGGGATCCAGCGTCCGGCCCACGCCTTCGGCGACCAGCATGGTTTTCTGCAGCAGCAGAAGTTGCGGCTGCGCTTCCATTTCGAACGTCTTTGTGATCTGAAACAATTGCGCCAGCAAACGGGCAAGCGAAATTTCATGTAGCGGTTTGCCTAATATCGGCTCCCCGATAGAGCGGACGGCTTGGGTGAAATTGCCGACAGACATTCGCGCAGGAACGTATCCGGCTTCGAAATGAACTTCCGCGACACGCTTGTAGTCGCGGTCCAGAAATCCGATCAGCATGTCTGCCAGGTAATTCCGGGTCCGCGGATCCAGCCGCCCCATGATACCGAAATCGACCGGGCACAACGCGCCGTCCCGCGCGATAAACATATTACCCGGGTGAATATCCGCATGGAAAAACCCATCCCGGAAGACCTGGTTGAAAAAAGACTCGGCGGATCGTTGCAGAATATCGCGTGGCGTGAATCCGGCGCTTTCCAGGGCGGCGATATCGTCGATGCGGATACCGTCGATTCGTTCCAGCGTCATGACGCGGCGCCCGGTCCGGACCCAGTCGATTTTTGGCACACGAAATCCGGAGTCGTTTTCGGTATTCTCGCGCAGTTCCGAAGCAGCGGCGGCTTCCAGTCGCAAATCGAGTTCCACATTGACCGTTGCCTCGAACATCCGCACGACTTCCACCGGCCGAAGCCGGCGCAATGACGGCTGGGTGCGCTCTACAAGCCGGGCGAGCCACAGGAACAGGTCGATATCGCGCCGGAACCGGTTCTCGATCCCCGGCCGCAGGATCTTGACGGCGACGTCGCCATCTTCAGCAGTCCGTGCAAAATGGACCTGTGCGATAGAAGCGGCGGCAACCGGTTCGTTATCGAAACTTTCAAACAGCGTTTCGACCGGCGCCTGCAATTCTTCTTCTATGATGGCGCGGGCATCGCTTCCCGGAAACGGCGGCAGGTTGTCCTGCATTTTCGCCAGGTCATGGGCGATTTCCTCTCCGACGAGATCCGACCGTACTGACAATGCCTGACCGAGTTTGATAAAACTCGGTCCCAGTTCCTCCAGCGCCGCCGCCAGGCGCTCACCGGGTCGGCCCGGCACCTCGCGACGGGACAGCGCGCGCGCCAGGGCAACAATGACCGGCGCCACACCCATCCGCTCCAGGGGAAACAGGGCGTCATGACGCGCAAATATGCGTGCGATACGGAGCAGGCGCCTGATCTGGGTGAACGCTGCGAACATGGCGGCCGGGCTATATGCGCCAGCCGGCGTGGATCGCCGCGATCCCGCCGGACAGGTTCCGCACCGACACCTGTTCCAGACCTGCTGCAGTCATCCGCGACGCCAGTTCCGCCTGCGGCGGAAAGCGCCGGATGCTTTCGACCAGGTAGCGGTATGAATCGGCATCCCCGGCGAACCGCGCGCCCAGCGCGGGAACGACCGCAAAGGAATAACGGTCATAGATATCGGCCAGCAGCGGCAGAACCACATGGCTGAATTCCAGGCACAGAAACCTGCCGCCCGGCTTCAGCACGCGTCGCGCCTCGCGCAGCGCGC
>CAXBEC010000434.1:0-3415 GCA_963974145.1 uncultured Alphaproteobacteria bacterium
AACGCTTCGATTATTCGGTGCTGGGCGATGCCGTCAATCTGGCGTCGCGCCTGGAGGGCCAGTCGAAAACCTATGGCGTCGATATCCTGATCGGTGAGGATACCCGCGCCGCCGCGCCGCAATTCGCAGCGCTGGAGCTGGACGTGATCGCGGTCAAGGGCCGGGAAGCGGCGGTGCATGTCTATGCCCTGCTGGGCGACGACGCCATGCGCGAGAGTGAAGAATTCCGGAATCTGGAAACCGGACAGGCGGCCCTGCTGGCGGCGTATCGCGCGCAGCAATGGGAAACAGCGCGACAGCAGGTCCGGCGATGCCGCGAGCTGGCGCGCGCCGAATGGGGACTGGATGCCCTGTACGACCTGTATGAGGAGCGGATCGCCGCGTATGAGGTCAACCCGCCCGGCGCGGGCTGGACGGGTGTCTACGTCGCCGAAACCAAATAGTGGTATCTACTAGTCGGAACTCGGGTTTTCGTTGCTCAGGGGATCAAAGGTCGAAGACGACCCCGAAGACGATCCACCTCCGCCACCGGACATAAGACCGCCGAAGAATCCGCGGACACCGGATGCCCCTGTTGCGGCCGGGGCGTTCCCCTGCGTCGGTTCGATACCGGCAGCGGATTCACAAACTTTGATATGGGCCCGGGACCCGCCGTTGCGGCAGCGCTCCATATAGTAATTCACTTTTTCGGCGTTATTGGCGTTGTGGTAGATTTTTATCGCATAGGGCGCGATCCCGAGCGGGTGGCCGAACCGCTGGTCGGCGGCTTCGACCGTTTGCATCGCCTTGCCGGCATTACCGGCCGCCAGTTGCATATCCGCGTAGCTGCGATAGATATGCCACGGGGTATTGCTGTTTTGCATCGCCAGTTCCAGGTTCTGCAGCGCCTTGTTCCGGTCCCCCTGCTTGAGCCGGACCTCCGAATAGGCCAGACGCGGATAGGCGTCGTTCGAAAAGGCACCGGCGACGCCCTTGCGGGCGTCCTCGGCCGCCGCATTCAGGTCCCCCCCGGTGAAGACCGCACGCCTTGCCGCGGCGGAGGCCCGGTACTGGGCGAACATCTGCCCGCTATTGCCACTGTTCAACTGCGATTCCCATGGCTCTGTCGCATAGGCGCGCCGCCGATGGGCGTTGTGGAACTGTTTGATATAGGCAAGGACATCGCTCTTGCGCTCGGCCGCCGGGCGATGGGTTTTCTTCTCCGTCCCCGAAACCAGCACCGAGGTCAGGCCCGCCACCGCACCGACAATCGACGTCGTATCATTGGGGTCGGTACTGGTCATCGTATCCAGCAATGTCCCCTTGAGGCGCTGCTGGTAGAGCTTGTCGCGTTCCGCATCGACCGCCGCGGCATTGGCTTCCTGTGCCTCGATAATATCCATCACCGCCGCCATGGCGCGCGGGTTGTAACCGGCGGCGACCAGCAGATCCGTTCCCAGCAGATCGGCTTCATCTTCCTGGCCCACGGTCCAGGCCGGGGCGATCATGCTTTCGCTGACATTGTAAAGCGCGTCACCGACAGAGAGCGTCGCATTGACGCTTTTCTGCAGATTGGGGTCGACCATCCCCAGCAGCATGCCGCCCGATGCGTTTGCCGCCTCCAGCCCCTTCAGGAAACCGTCCTGCGATTCGACCATGCTGTCGCTGGAATGGTGGTCCTTGAGGATATGCGACAGTTCATGCGCCAGAACCGCCGCGACTTCGTCCTCGTTTTTCAGGTTCCGCAGGAAGCCCATCGCAATCAGGATACCGCCATCGGCCAGTGCCACGGCCTGCGCCGCATCATGCGGCGTCACATAAACGGTGACCTGGCAGGCGGGATAGGGAGAATGCTGCAACAGCTTCGCGGCGATCCCCTGCAGATAGGCGGAAATTTCCTTTTCCCCGACGATGCCAAGCCCCTGTTCGACCGAGGCATTCAGGTAGCTGGTCTGCCCGTTGCCACCGCAGCTGGCCCGTCCCGGCGTACTGCTGAACTGGTCGAGATAGGTCGCTTCCCGCGTCTCCTTCTGATTCTGGTCGCCGCCCAGGGCGCCCTTCAGATTGTCGAAAAAACCCTGCGCCGCGGCCCCCTGGCCGAGTCCCAGGCACAAGGCCAGTGCGGTGCCCATCGCGGTATATTTCAACGTCATTGGCATCCCTCCCCCGCGCCCCGTTTACCGTGCGCGACAATACTGCCCGCCATCTTGGGGTCGCAGGATGTATCCACGCTGCGCTCTATGCTGGATTTCACGTCATCAGATATGACCCAGTATTCCGCGCCATCGTGCGGGATTTTGAACATGCCGTTCTTCGATTCGGCCAGAATGGCCGCCGGAAACGACATGTCACCCGCGGTCAGAACCAGCGCCGGGTTTTCGTCCGTCGTCGATTTATACAGTTCCAGCTCATCCACATCGGGCGACAGGCCCAGAACCACGCCGTCGCCCGCGATGGCCCGGGCAACAAACAGGACAACTGCGAGGGCGGAAAACAGAGCGAGGAAATTCTTGCGGGCCATCGGTGTAACACCTTCAAAAACATAAAACATGTCTTGACGGATTCTTAATACCGAATACAGCAAACATCAATCTCCGTTGCAAAAAAGACGCGTCACCCGTACTGCACGGCGACCCGGCCGATCTTTTCCCGCGCGACGATCAGCTTCATGATCTGTGCGGTGCCGTCGCCGATTTCCAGCCCCATCACGTCGCGCAGGCGCTGCTGGTGCGGCAGGTCGCGGGAATAGCCGGCATGGCCATGGGTCAGCAGGCACTGGTGGACGATCTCCAGCGCGGTCTTGGGGCCGAGCCATTTGACCATCGCCGCCTCGCTGGTATGGGGCTGGCCCGTATCGCGCCGCCATAGCGTTTCATAGCATAGCAGCCGCACGGTTTTGTAATGCGCCTCGCCCTCCGCCAGCAGAAAGCTGACGCCCTGAAACTGCGCCAGCGGCCGGCCGAAGGCTTCGCGCTCCGCCACATGGGGCCAGGTTTCATCCAGCGAGGCCCGCGCGGCGGCCAGGCATTGCAGGGCGATCAGCGCGCGGCTGTAATCGAATCCGTTCATCACCTGCCGGAATCCGCCGCCTTCATCCCCCAGCATCGCATCGGCGGAGACGCGCACATTATCGAAATGCAGCGAACCGCGCCCGACCGCTTCCGACCCGAGATCGTCGAACCGGGTGCGCGTAATCCCCGGCGTATCGAGCGGCACCAGAAAGGCGCTGACCCCGCGTGCCCCGTCTTCCGCCGCCCCGGTGCGGGCGAAGACGACGGCGATATCGGCCTGGTCGGAAAAGGATATCGAGGTCTTCTCGCCATTCAGCACGTAATCGCCGCCATCGCGTTCGGCGCGAAGCTGCAGATGCGCGGCATCCGACCCGCCGCGCGGTTCGGTCAGCGCCAGCGCGACCAGCGTTTCCCCGGCAACGATG
>CAXBEC010000435.1:0-3397 GCA_963974145.1 uncultured Alphaproteobacteria bacterium
TTTCAGCAGCGTCATCAGGAATTTCGCATCCGAATTCTTCTTCAAAAGCCATGACCAGTTCAACGGTATCCAGGCTGTCCGCGCCGAGATCATCAATAAAGCTGGCATTATCCGTTACCTTTGCCTCGTCTACGCCAAGGTGCTCGATAACGATTTTCTTAACCCGATCCGCAACGTCGCTCATCTGTCTTTATCCTTTAGCTTTGCTTGGCATTTTCCCCTTGATCCCAGCCATTCCGGACGGGAGGGGCGCCTAGTAACACAATTAAATCACAATGGCCAGCGTCCCAAATGCGGCGCCGGGGTGTTGGTCATATCATCGCCATCCCGCCGTTGATATGCAGTGTCTGGCCAGTAACATAGGAGGCCTCCTCGCTGGCCAGATACACTGCGCCTGAGGCTATATCTGCGACCGACCCAAAGCGGCCTGCGGGGATTGATCCGGCCAGCGATTCGCGTTGCTGTTCGTTCAACGCCTCGGTCATGGCTGTTTCGATAAAGCCGGGGGCGATGCAGTTCACCGTAATCCCGCGGCTGGCAACTTCCTGCGCCAGTGATTTTGACATGCCGATCAGGCCGGCCTTGGAGGCGGCGTAATTGGTCTGTCCCGCGTTTCCCGTCACCCCGACGATGGATGTAATGGCGACAATACGGCCCCACCGGTTGCGCATCATGCCGCGCAGCACGGCACGGCTCAGCCTAAATGCCGCACTCAGGTTGACATCCAGCACGGTCTGCCAGTCTTCGTCCTTCATCCGCATGGCCAGCCCGTCCCGGGTCAGTCCGGCATTGTTTATCAGAATGTCGATTTGTCCCAGTGCCGCTTCGGCGTCTTTGACAAGTTGAGCGGCCCCGTCGCTGTCTCTCAGGTCGGCCGGGGTCACGAAAGCGCGCGCGCCCAGTTTGGCGGCAAGTGCTTCCAGTGCATCGCGACGAGTGCCGGAGAGGGCGACGTCTGCGCCGGCGGCGTGCAGCGCACGGGCGATCTCACCGCCGATGCCACCCGATGCGCCCGTTACCAGCGCTTTCTTTCCCGTCAGATCGAACATCAATTCTTTTCCTTCATATCCTTTGCGCCCTAAAGGTCTTTCAGCAAAGCTTCGATATCGGCCGGGCCCTCGACAGAGCGGCTGGCCAGATCGCGGTCGATCCGCTTTGTGAGCCCCGTCAGCACCTTGCCGGCGCCGAGTTCGATCAGCGTATCGACACCCTGTTCCTTCATATAAAGCACGCTTTCACGCCAGCGCACCATGCCCGTGACCTGTTCCACAAGAAGGCGTCGAATGATCGGCGGATCATTCACGGAACTGGCCGTGACATTGGCGACGACAGGGACCACTGGAACGTCAATAGCCGCGGTCTCCAGGGCTTCCGCCATAGCCTCCGCCGCCGGCGCCATCATGGCGCAGTGAAACGGTGCGCTGACGGGCAGGGGTAGGGCGCGGCGGGCACCCATTTCCGGCGCCAGTTTCATGGCCCGTTCGATGGCCGCAGTGGCCCCGCTGAGTACGACCTGCCCCGGCGCGTTGTCGTTTGCCGGGTCGCAGACGGCGCCTTCGGCGGCCGCTTTGGCGACGGCAATGGCGGCTTCGAGATCAAGGCCGAGCAAGGCCGTCATCGCGCCTTCGCCAATCGGCACCGCCTTCTGCATCGCCTGACCGCGGAGTTTCAGCAATCGGGCGGCGTCAACCAGGCCGAGCGACCCGGCAGCGGCGAGCGCCGTATATTCCCCCAGGGAATGACCCGCGACGAAGGACGCCTTATCGCCAATGGTAATCTTGCCGTCCTGGCTGAGGACACGCAGCACCGCCATGCTGACCGCCATCAGCGCCGGCTGTGCATTTTCGGTCAGCCGCAATTCGTCGTCCGGTCCTTCAAACATGATGCGCGACAGGTTCTGGCTCAGGGCGTCGTTGACTTCCTCGAATACCAGCCTGGCGGATTCGAACGACTCCGACAGGGCCAGACCCATGCCAACTGCCTGGGATCCCTGACCTGGAAAAACAAATGCTTTGCTCATGGTTATTTCAATTTCTTAAAGTGAAGTCACAGGGTGAGGCCGCCATCGACAATCATTGCCGTGCCGGTGGTATAGCGGGATTCGTCACCGGCAAGATACACAGCCATGGCCGCTATTTCCGCTGCCGTGCCCAGGCGGCCCAATGGCTGGCGCGCGACGAAATCCTTGCGTGCTGCATCCGGGTCATCGAAGGCATTGATACGGTCATCAAGCGACGGCGTCTGGATAGTGCCGGGGCATATGGCGTTACACTGCCGGATGTAGTCGGCGGCTACGGATTTGGTCAGCCCGATAACAGATGCCTTGGTGGCGCCATAGGCAAACCGGTTCGGCAGCCCTTTCAGGGACGAACAGACCGATGACATGTTGATGATCGATCCGCCGCCGTTGGCCAGCATGCCAGGCAAAAACGCCCGGATCATCCGGTAAGCTGCCTTGACGTTGATATCGAATGACGCGTCCCATTCTGCTTCGCCGCACTCCAAAATCGTGCCATGCGGCACGATTCCGGCAACATTGAACAGAATGTCGGGTCCGCCATATTCTGCGGCGAGCGCGGTAATCGCATCCGGGTCGGTGACGTCAAGAACGCGCGTCGTTATGCCCTCCACGCCGTCCAGCTTGGCAAGTGCGGTGGCATTGATATCCGTCGCCAGGACATCAGCGCCTTCCGCTGCAAAAGCGCGCGCCGATGCCTGACCGATTCCTTGCGCTGCCGCCGTCATCAACGCTTTCTTCCCGGCGAGTCTTCCCGTCATACCGTTATGTCCTAATGTGAATGACGCGGGATATCGGCCCCGACGCCATGATAGGCCGTGGCGAGTTCGAGGCAGGCCCCGGTGGACATCTGCCCGACCATGGAACGGTAGATTTCCTGCCAGGGTGTCTGGTGTCTCAGTTCCGGCAGAACCAGATCCTTCAGGCGCTGTTCCATTTCCGCATCCGAAATGACGATATCGACCCGCCGTGTGTTCAGGTCGATGCAGACGATGTCGTTGGTTTGCAGGACGGCGAGGCCGCCGCCGACGGCCGCTTCCGGCGAGGCGTTCAGGATCGATGGGCTGGCCGAGGTGCCACTCTGCCGGCCATCACCGATACAGGGAAGCTCCGGCGTGCCGGACTTCACCAGCGCATCCGGCGGCAGCATGTTCACCACTTCGGCGGAACCCGGATAGCCGACCGGTCCGCAGCCGCGAATGAACAGCATGCAGGTGTCATCGATATTCAGGGACAGATCGTTGATCCGGTCATGGTAATCCTCGGGTCCCTCAAAGACGATGGCGCGACCCTCGAACCGGTTCTCGCTGCCCGGCGTGGACAGATATTTGGCGCGGAATTCCTTGCTGATGACAGATGTCTTCATCAACGCCGAATCGA